>NZ_JARZAH010000026.1:0-104167 GCF_029892145.1 Kitasatospora sp. GP30 | reverse complement strand
TTCATCCGGCGGGTCTTGCGGTCGGGCCGATCGACCTCGATCACGGTCAGCCCGGCTCGGCGCAGGACACGGGCCAGCTCGGCTCCGTAGGCCCCCGTGCCCTCCACCCCGACTGCGGTAACGGCGCCGAATGAGCTTAGCCAGGCCAGCAGTTGGCGGTATCCCACGCCGGTGGCGGGGAACTCGCGGTCGGCCAGGTGGCGGCCGATCCGGTCGATCACGGCCGCGTGGTGGGTCCTGCCGTGGGTATCCACGCCGCCTGTGACTTCCAGGGCCTGATCCGTCATGCTGGTCACTGCCGTCCTCTCGCTGAACCGGGTGGGGCAGCACGCGCCGGCCGGGCGGGCGGACAAGACAGTGGCGGGGCTTCTGGACCAAGCTCCTATTAGGTCACGGTCGCCCGTCCGGTCGCGTGCGGTGGCTCCTCCAGACGGGCCGACGAATCCCGCAAAGGACAGCCAGCCGGCGTCGGTCAGCCCGTGAGTCAGACCCGCCGGAGAAGCCACCACACATCCTCACTGTCAGCCCAGTGCGTTCAGCTCGGCCAGCTCCGCCTCGGTGAGCCGCAGCGCGCCCGCGGCGACGTTCTCGGCCAGGTGCGCCAGGTCGCCGGTGCCCGGGATGGCCAGCACGTGCGGGCCCTGGTGGAGCGTCCAGGCGATCCGCACCTGGGCCGCCGTCACCCCGTGGGCCCGTGCCACCGCCAGTACCTCCGGCAGCTCGGCGCCGCGCGCCCCGGCCTCCCGGCCGGGACCGGCGATCGAGTAGAACGGCACGTAGGCGATGCCCTGCTCGCCACAGTCGCGCAGCAGCGCCTGCCGCTCACCGGTGGCGTCCCCGACGCCGTACAGGTTCTGCACGCACACCACCGGTGCGACCGCCCGGGCCTCGGCGAGCTGGTCGGCCGTCACATTGGACAGGCCCAGCTGCCGGATCAGCCCGGCCTCGCGCAACTCGGCCAGCACGCCGAAGCGTTCGGCGATCGAGTCGGTGCCGAGCACCCGCAGGTTCACCACGTCCAGGTGGTCGCGGCCGAGTTGGCGCAGGTTCTCCTCCACCTGCCCGCGCAGCTGCTCCGGGCGGGCATGCGGCAGCCAGTCGCCCGCCGGGCCACGCCCTGGGCCCACCTTGGTGGTGATCACCAGATCGTCGGGGTAGGGGGCCAGCGCCCGGTTGATCAGCTCATTGGCACTGCGCAGCGCGGAGAAGTAGAAGGCGGCGGTGTCCAGGTGGTTGACGCCGAGGTCAACGGCCCGGCGCAGCACCCGGATCGCCTGGGCGCGGTCGCGCGGCGGACTGCCGGGTGCGAAGGCCGCGCCGTGCTGCGGGAGGCGCATGGTGCCGAAGCCGACCCGGCGCACCCGCAGGTCGCCGAGGGTCCAACTGCCGGAGGCGGTAGCCGTTTCTGAAGTCATGCCGGAATGATCACCACGCGCTAGGGTGCGACGGAACCGATTCGGACATCCGTGAATCCAAGGTGGTGGCGTGCCGGCTGAACTGGACTTCTCGGTGGACGACCTGGCCCGGCTGCGGTTCGCCGTCTCGCCGCTCTGGGAGGTGGTGGCCAGCTACCGGCTGCTGCGATCGGCCGCCGCGCATCCGGTGCACCGGCGCTGGGCCGAGCAGGTCAGGCCGCGGGTGACGGCCGCCGGGCTGGACGGCGGCTGGCTGGCCGAGCTGTTCGCGCACCCCGGGTACGCCCCCGACTTCCTCAACCCGGCGCCGACCGGCCCGGCCCCCACACTGGCCGAGGAGTTGGCCGTGCTCACCGCCACCCCGGCCGACCGGGTGCGACGCGATCTGGACCACCTGGCGCGCCATCAGGGCCCGTTGGGGCCGAGGCTGCGCGCCCTGCACGCGGACCCGCCGGCTCGGCTCGACCGGCTGGCCGCCGAGATCGAGGCGTACTGGCAGCTGGCGCTGGCGCCCTACTGGTCCCGGATCCGTGCCGTGCTGGACGCCGACCTCTTCCACCGGGCCCGGCAGGTCGCCGAGCGCGGCGCCGGACACCTCCTCGACGACCTGCACGAGTCGCTGAGTTGGGACGGCACCCGGCTGCGGCTGCGCGGTCGGAAGCAGTCCTTGGCCCGCCGGCGCACCGGTCCGGGCCTGGTCCTGGTTCCCGTCGCCTTCGGCGGGGACCGCGTGCGCAGCCGGATCGCGCCGCCCGACCCGCCGCAACTCGCCTACCCCGCCCGGGGATCCGGCACCCTCTGGGAGCCCCGGCCGACCGCGGACGGCGCCGCCCTGGCCGCCGTGCTCGGCCGCTCCCGCACCCGTCTGCTGATCGAGCTGGACACCCCCGCCAGCACCACCGAACTCGCCCACCGCACCGGCCTGTCCGCGGCCGCCGTCTCCCAGTACCTCACCGCCCTGCGCGCCGCCGGGTTGGTGAGCGCGCACCGCGCGGGGCGCTGGGTGCTGTACGCCCGCACGGCGGCGGGGGAGACGCTGCTGGCGGCGTCGGGGTGAGGCGGCCGCGTTCGGTGGATCGTGGCAGGGGGCGCGGGGCGACGGGAACGGTCCTTCGGGCGTAACTGTCGGCACCCGCAGGCGGGGTGCCGGCGGCATGCCTCTCGGTTCCCGTTCCGCGCTAGTCGGTGCCGAGTGCCTTGCCGTAGACCGCGGAGCTGCGACGGATCGTCATGCCCACCCGCTGGTACAGGGCCAGCGCGCCGGTCTCCGAATGCGTCCACAAGGTGCAGGTCCGGCGGCCCTGGCGGTAGAAGGCGCGGAACGACTCCCGCAGCAGCAAGCGGGCGATCCCCCGGTTGCGGTGGTCATTGCGGACCGCCACCCGCTCGACATAGCCCTCGTCACTGCCCGGGACGCTCAACGACAACACCGCGCCGACCATCTGATCGCCGGCGAAGGCGACCGGTGAGAGCGCCGGTGCGAAGGTGTCGCGCTCGACGGTGCGCCGGGCCCACTCCTGGTACGACTTGCGCCGCTTCTGCCACTCGTCGAAAGCGTCCTCGGTGAGCTGGTAGGCGGCCTGCTCGTCACCGGGGCGGAACCAGCGCACGGTGATCCCGGGCGGCGGCGCGGGCACCGCCGGCTCGGCGGCCAGCGCGATCTCCAGCAGCCACTGGGTGACGAACGGCTCGTACCCACGGGACCGCAGCAGCTGCACCGCCGCCCGATCCTCGTTCGAGATCGTCTGGCTGAGCCGCTCACTGCCCGTCCGCCGGGCCCGCGCCTCGGCCCAGTCGAGAAGCACACCGCCCAGCCCCTTCCCCCGATGGCCGGGGTGCACGTCGACCGTGCTGCGTCGACCGCCGTGTACCCAGGCCCAACCAGCAATCTGCTCAAACGAGTTGAGTACCAGCAGGGTGTCGGCGGCCAGATCGATGCCGGGCAGGGTGAGATCGGCCACCGTCCGGTCGGGCTCGGTCTCGGGCGCGCCGAGCAGCTCGCGTTCGCAGGCGGCCACCAGCTCGTGGATCGCGCGGGCGTCGGCCACGGTCGCCGCCCGACACCGGTAGGAAGCCGGGAACGGCGTTGAGAACGGATCAACCATGACGTGACTATCCGTCAATCGATCTCCCCGTGTCGACCGGGTTGCCGAATCCAGGACACCCTCAGGGCTCCGGAGTCACGGGTTCGGAACGGCGCCGCTCCCGAAGGCCGCGGCCCGCAGCGCGGCCGCGAGGCGGACGACGGGCTCGCTCGGCGACTGCGGAAGCCGGGCCAGCAGCAGGCGCCGCAGCTCAAGCAACTCCGTGCCCGCGACCCGCTCCAGCGAGGCGATCTGCCGGGACACCGCCGACTGGGTGTACCCCAGCGAGGCCGCGGCCGCGGTGAAGGTCCCCCTGCTCGGCCACCGCGCGGAACAGGCGTAGCGCGGTCAGCGACACATCCGTGAAGTCCATGACGGACAACGCCCGGCGGCTATGGGTGGTTTCGGAGCAGCTGCTCGCGGACGTGGGCTGACGCACTGCTGTCACCGGCGTGTGCAAGAGTCTGCCCATGCTCGAAATCGTGGTGCAGACGGAGAACTGGGAGCGGTACGTCCGCGTGTCCGCCGAGGAACTGGCCGGGCTGATCCGGCGGATCGGCGATGCAGGGGACCGGTTCCTGGTGGTCCAGCGAGTGCCCGACCTGCCCGACGTCTTCGCTCAGGTATGGCACGAGGCGGGCGGTGACTACACGCTGGAGTACCGCGACGGGGCTGCCGACCGGCACTTCCAGACGATCGTCCAGACTCCGGAAACCGTGATCGCGGCGCTCACCGGCTGGGCCCGCCAGGTGGCCGGGTGGGAGGCCGAACCGGCCTGGTCGCGGCTGGACATGGGGCCGAGCGAGGAGGTCCCGCCGCTCGATCTCGACGAGGCCGAGCAACGGGAGTTGGAGCAGCGGGTCCGCGTGGTGCTCGTCGGCGGCTATGCCTCCCGCACCGAACTGACCGAGCTCGCCGAGGAGTACCTGGTCACCGCGGACCGTCGGCCCGTCTCGCGCGGGCAGGCGACGGCCCTGGTCGATCGGCTGTGGCTGGAACGCGTTGCGGAGCAGGCCGGTTGGCAGGGCATCACCGACCCCGAGCGGCTCACCCGTGCCTTCGCCGCGCTGGACGAGGCCGGCATCACCGCCCGCGAGAACTTCACTTGCTGCCGCGGCTGCGGCCAGTCCGAGATCAGCGCCGAGGGCCAGCCCGACGCCCGCGGCTTCGTCTACTTCCACACCCAGTGCACGGACTCCGCCGCGGCCGGCCACGGACTGACGCTCCTCTACGGCGGTTTCGACGGCTCTGCGGAGACCACCGCGGCCATCGGCCACGAGGTCGCCGCAGCCCTGGAGGCGGTCGGCCTCCCCACCGAGTGGAACCACGACCCGAGCCGCGCCATCACCGTGACACCGCTGGCCTGGCGCCGGCGCCTGGTCGGCTGAGGGGTGAGGCATTTCGCCGAGTTGATGCATGTCGGTGCGCAAGTGCCGTGAATGTGCGCATGTATCGCGGACCGTCTCGCCTGGATCCGGCGCCTTCCCAGTGACCTGCGGGAATGCCATCATGGGCCTGCCCAACTCGCTGTGAGCGCGCCTTCGTTGGACGAAAACCCCAATCATGCGGTGACGCGGCACAGCCATGTCGTCAACCGGCCCTCCCCGAAGCCGGTTTGAAGGAAAGAGGAATCCCATGCGCGGACTTGTTCGCCGGATCGCACCGGTGCTGGCGGCCGTCACCATGGCCGGCGGCGTCACCCTGGCCTCGGCGTCCAACGCCTCGGCCAGCGGGTGGGGTTGCTCGGGCAACGAGGTCAGCGGCTCGCCGTACGCGGTCCCGGCGACCGGCACGGCGTTCAGCTACGTCCACCTGTTCTGGGACGCCTCCACCGGCCAGAACTGCGCGGTCAACGTGAAGGCCGGAAGCCTCTACGGCGTGTCGACCTACACCGGCATCACCCTGATCGAGTGCTCGCAGACCGTCGGCGGCGGCGCCTGCACCGCCATCGACGAGAACGACGACTGGAAGAACTACAGCTACTACGCCGGCCCGGTCCACGTGTCGGCCGCCGGCCAGTGCATCGGCATCGTCGCGGAAACCGAGAACACCGCCAACGTCTCCGCCCTCTGGCAGAGCCCGGCCTTCCACTGCGGCTGATCGACCGGTTGCCCAACGCATGACGCCCTGCGAGGGCGGCGGACTCCGGCCGCCCTCGCAGGCCGCTCTCGCATGTCCCGCTGACGGCGCCCGCTTGCCCCGTCCTCCCCTGCGAGGCTGTCACTCCCGGCCTCGCACCGTTCGGGCTACCCGTTCCGCCAGTCGGCCCGCGAAGCCGAGGCGCTCCAGGCGGGTGCCGTTGGCGACGGCGGCGCGGTCGAGTTCCTCCATCAGGCGGCGGGTGCGGTGTTCCAGATCGAGTTCGTCCAGGATGCGGTCGGCCTCGGCGAGGAGGGCGCCGTGGAGCTGCCAGGCGAGGGGGTGCTCCTGGATGCGGCGGAGCATCTGCTGGGCGAGGTTGTCGCGGATGGTCCAGGCGGCCGCGAGGTCGGAGGTGAGGCGGTCCTCGGCCTCCTGGGCGCTGCGGCCCACCTGGTCGGTCACCATGACGGCGAAGCTGACCAGCGCGCCGCCCAGGTGGTCGAGCAGTTCCTCCATGCCGAGGGCCAGTTCCGGGGCCAGCAGTTGTTCGTCCTCGCCGCGCCGCTTGGCCAGGTCGGTGAGCGAGCGGGCCAGCACCCGGATCACCACGACGCAGATCTCCAGGGTGTCCAGGCCGGTGCGCAGCACGAGGCGGGAGAGCAGGCCCTCGCGGATCCGGGGGTTGAACCGCAGGCTGTCCTCGGCCTGGCGCAGGGCCGCGTCGACCTCGGCGATCGCCTGGTCGAGTTCGCGGGCCTCGTGCAGCCGGGCGGCGGCGCGCGCCACCGGGGTCGGGCGGCCGAGCTCCTCGGCGATCTCCAGCAGCAGGTGGCGGGCCCGGCGGGCCAGGTCCTCGATGGACTCGCCGGCGGTGTCCACCCAGACCGGCGGCGCGAGCACCAGGTTGAAGACCAGCCCGACCACCGCACCGATCAGGGTCTCCAGCACCCGGTCCCAGGCCTGGGAGCCCACTTGGGTGACGCCGAGGATCAGCATCGCGCTGATCGCCACCTCGCTGACGAACTCGTCGACCCGCACCAGGTGGCCGATCATCAGCGAGGCCACGATGATCAGCGCCAGGCTCCACCAGGACAGCCCGACCACCGCACTGAACAGGACCGCGATCAGCACCCCGACGACCACCGCGGCGATCCGGCGGATGCTGGTGGTCAGCGTGGAGTAGACGGTCACCTGCACCACCAGCAGCGCGGTGAGCGGTGCGGTCAGTGGGGCGCGCTGGCTGCTCAGGTGCACTGCCACGATGTAGGCGATGGTGGCCGCGGCGGTAGCCCGGATGGCCTGATCGACCACCGGCCGTCGCAGCCACTGCTTCACCGTTGCCGCCGTGAGCGGCTCACTGGGTGCGAGGGGCATGCTCCGGCTCCTTCCCGCGCGTCGGCTCGCTCAGTGCGGCTTCACGGAATTCGCACCCGGATGCCCGGGCTGAATGATCATCAGATAGCGGCCGGACCTAGCTGACAATCTGATGGCGGCTGATGATCGAGGTCAGGCACAATGCCAGCCATGACTGCTGACCCGACGCCGGGAGCGACGCCCGCCGAGCGTGCGCTGCGGCATGTCGCCGGGCTCGCCGGCGGGCCCCCGCTGGACCGTCGGCTGCCGCTGACCCTCAACTTCCACCCCGACCGGCTGGTCGACGGCGAGCCGATCCTGGCCCGGATGGCGGCGGACGGCGTCTACCGCTCGCAGTTCACCACCGGTACCAGCAACGGCGGGCTGAGCGCCTTTCCCGGCGGCGACCGCTGGCGCTGGGAGAGCCGGATCTTCGGCGAGGCCTACGACGCGACCGAGCCGCAGCACCGCCCCGTCTACGGCGCGCTGAACTTCCGCCGCCGGCCGTTCGGCGCCGCCCCGCGCTTCGGCTCCGCGCACTTCCGGCTGACGGCCGAGGCCCTGGAGCGCACCACCTTCTGCTACCCGGACAGCTTCACCGAACCCACCGACTTCGGGGTCGCGGACCGGATGGGCCTGATCGAGCTGGCCGCGGCCGACCGGCGGGACGCGCTGGACGACTACATAGAGGCCCAGGTGCACGGCGCGGTCCGGTTCGACCGCGATGTCACCGCGTTGGTGCTGGACCCGAGTTACCGCGGTACCGAGGTCGAGGCGGCCGCCCGCCGGCTGCCCTGCCCGGTGCAGTGGCATCCCGGCTGGCGGATCGCCGCGGCCCAGCTGCGCCGGTACCCCGACTTCCGGGGGCCGGAGTACGTGGCGCTGGCGGAGGAGGTCGCCCAGGACGGCATGCTGGACCCGCGCATCATCGGCGACGCCGCCCGCACCGGGCGCCACGACCCGCAGGCGCTGAAGAAGGTGTGGCACTACCTGGCCCGGTTCGGCGCCCCCGCATCCACATGCACGGCAACAGGAGACGCATGACCGACGACGAGTTCCTGGCGCACCTCACCGAGCGGCTGGCCGCCCTGCCCACCGTGCGGGCCGTCGCCCTCGGCGGCTCCCGGGGCCAGGGCACCCACACCGCGGCCAGCGATTGGGACGTGGCCGTCTACTACCGCGGCCCGTTCGACCCCGCCGACCTGCGCGCCCTGGGCTGGCCCGGCGAGGTCTCCGAACTCGGCGGCTGGGGCGGCGGCGTCTTCAACGGCGGCGCCTGGCTCACCGTGGACGGTCGGCGGGTGGACGTGCACTACCGTGATCTCGACGCGGTGGAACGGATCCTGACGGACAGTCGGGAAGGCCGCTTCGACATCGAGCCGCTGCTGTTCCACCTCGCGGGCATTCCCAGCTATCTGCTGCTCGCCGAACTGGCTGTCAACCAGGTGCTGCACGGCAGCCTGCCGCGCCCCGACTACCCGCAGGCGCTGCGCCGCGCCGCCGCCGAGGAGTGGCACGGCCGGGCCGCGCTGACCCTGGGGTACGCCAAGGCGGCCTACCCGAAGGGCGGCCAGGTCACCGAGCTGGCCGGCGCGTTGGCCGTGGCGGCGGCGCAGACCGCGCACGGGATCCTGGCCGCGCGGGGGGAGTGGGTGACCAACGAGAAGCGGCTGCTGCAGCGCGCCGGGCTGCGCGGGTTCGACGAGGTGCTGTGCTCGCTGACGCCGGCCCCGGAGGTGCTGGCGCGGGCCGTCGCGGCGGCCGAACGGCTCTTTCAAGAGGCCTGCGGCCGACAGGACTTCAGCGCCGGGTGACCCGCAGCCGCAGCCCCCGCGGCGTCAGGGTGCTCTTGGCGACCGGCTTCACCGGAGGGCCGGCCACTGGGGTGAACTGCCAGCGGGCGGCGAGCATGGCGAGCGCCAAGGTGGCTTGGGTCAGCGCGAACTGGTCGCCGATGCACTTGCGCGGGCCGCTGCCGAACGGGAGGAACGTGGTGCGGTCGGGCTTGCGCTCCGACCAGCGCTCCGGGTCGAAGCGTTCGGGCTCGGGGTAGAAGTCCGGGCGGTGGTGGAGCAGATACGGGCTCCAGGCGACCTGGGTGGCCGTCGGGAAGGCGTGTCCGCCGAGCTCCACCGGCTGGGTGGTCTCCCGGGTGAGCATCCAGGCCGGCGGGTAGAGCCGCAGCGTCTCGGTGATCACGTTCGCGGTGGTCCGCAGCGCCGGGAGATCGGCAGCGGTGGGCAGTGAACCGGCCAGCACGGCGTCGGCCTCGGCCTGCAGCGCGGACTGCACCCGTGGGTGGCGGGAGAGCAGGTGGAGCGCCCAACCCAGCGTGGCGGCAGTGGTCTCCGTCCCGGCGACGAAGAACGTCCGCAACTGGTCACTGATCTCATGGTCCGTCAGAACCGCCTGGCCGTGCGGGTCCTCGGGGTCGACGGTGCCCAGCAGACTGGAGAGCAGATCGGCCGGACCGGTGCGATCGGTGCGGCGGTGGCCGATGATCTCCCGAAGTGTCCTGCCGAACCGCTCGGTTGCCAGCTGGTAGCGCTGATTGGCCCGCGTCGGCAGCTGGTTGAGCAGGGCGGGGCTCACGATCTGCCGGAACGAGCCGTTGAGCAGCGTCGTGAGATCGGTCAGCAGCAACTGCTCGACCTGGGACGGTAGTTCGGCGGCGAACATGGCCGACACCGAGCTGCGCATCGTCATCGTCATCAACTCGCGGCTGACGTCGATGAGCTGGCCGTCCTGCCAGGTGCCGATGCGGTGTTCGGCCGCGGCCGTGAAGTGCGGGGCGTACTCCGGGATCCGGTGCGGATGGAAGGACGGCTGGCAGAGCCGCCGTTGGCGCCGGTGGCGGCTGTGCGGGCAGCCGGCCAGCCCGTCGCCCACCACGTCCTGGGAGCGCTGGTAGATCGGGCCGACCTTGTCGAAGGACCGGTCGTCCAGCAGCAGTCGCCGGGTGAGCTCCGGATCGCACACCACGACCACGGGGTGCGTGCCCAGCCGCACCCGGACCAGCTCGCCGTGCCGCGGCAGGCCGCGGACGAACCCCAGAGGGTCGCACAGGAGTTGCAGGGCGTGCCCGAGCACGGGGAGGGCGCCGGGGACCGTCGGAATCGCGGGCGCCTTCATGGGTGGGATCGTGGACGTGGTGGCCATGGCTCCGTTCCGTCGGCTCCGGGGGCTGCTGCTCGACTCTCGCCCTACCCAGCTTGGCAGTCGCCGACGCGCCCACGGCTCAGGCAGGCCGTCCCGTCGGCCGGATCGTGGTTGCCGAGCGTGAACGATCGCCGCTCAGCGTGGGGGAAATGTGATCGGCATATTGACGGCGAACCGTCAGCCATCTACGGTCATCGCCCAGACGTCGATCGCTGTTCGATGTCTGCAGCACTCAGGGGGAAGAGGCCTGACTCATCGTCAGTCGCTGCACGGTCTGACGCGACGTCAGCCTGCGCGGATCGCTCGGCCTTGATCACACCGGCGGAACCCGCTGCGGCTCCATACCGCGTTCCCCGAGAACGGCACGCCTGCACCGACCCCTCACTGAGCAGGACCCGAGAGAGGACCCCGTATGGGAATCCGACGCACCTCCGCCCGCACCGTCCTGGCCGCCGCCGTCACCGCCTCGCTGCTCGCCGCAGGCTCGGCCGCGTTCGCCGCCCCGGCCGGCGCCGACCCGGACCACGCGTACCGCCACGGCGCCGTTCCGATGCTCGGCACGGCCCAGGACGCGGCCGCCACCTCCTCCGTGAACATGAGCTACGGCGGCGGCGCGGGCAGCCCGAAGATCGGCGTCACCACCGGTGCGCCGCGCGTCTACCTGGTCTTCTGGGGCTCGCAGTGGGGCAAGAAGAGCACCAACGCCCAGGGCTACACCACGCTGAGCGGGGACTCCACTGGCACCGCCCCGCGCCTGCAGGCTCTCTTCAAGGGGATCGGCGCCAACCACGAGACCTGGTCCGGCGTGATGACCCAGTACTGCGAGGGCATCGCCACCGGCGCCCAGAGCTGCCCGAGCAACGCCAAGCACGTCGGCTACCCGACCGGCGGCGCGCTGGCCGGTGTCTGGGTGGACGAGTCCGGTGCGGAGCCGTCCGCCGCCAACGGCCACGACCTCGGCGTCGAGGCCGTCAAGGCGGCCGGCCACTTCGGCAACACCACCGCCGCCAAGAACCGCAATGTCCAGTACGTCGTCGTCTCGCCCTCCGGCACCTTCCCGGACGGCTTCAACACCCCGAACGGCGGCTTCTGCGCCTGGCACGACTACACCGGTGACACCACTCTCAACGGCGGTGCCGTGCCGTCGAAGTACGGACAGCTGGCGTTCACCAACATGCCCTACGTCACCGACGCGGGCGCCAGCTGCGGCCAGAACTTCGTCAACGCCGGCACCGCGGGCAACCTGGACGGCGTCACCATCGTCGAGGGCCACGAGTACGCCGAGACCATCACCGACCAGAACCCGGCCGGTGGTTGGACCTCCAGCGACGGTCAGGAGACCGGCGACAAGTGCGCCTGGGTGAACACCGGCACCGGCGCCTCGGCCAACGTCAAGTTCGCCACCGGCAGCTTCGCGATGCAGTCCACCTGGGCCAATGACGCCAGCAGCGGCAAGGGCGGCTGCGAGATGAGCCACTCGATCATCAAGTGACCTGATCACTGGATGACTTCGACCTGATCGCCGTCCGGTCCGCAAGCCGGGCGGCGATCAGTGCTCCCTGGGGACGCAAAGGCGCCCGGATAGGCTGACGTGCCATGATCCGCCGCCCCAGGGAGAACCACATGACCGATGCACCCCTGCGCCTGGACGTCACCGCTGCCGGCGGCCCCGCCGAGGGGCTCGCGCTGGCCGTGGCCGCCGAGCGGCGCGGGCTGGACCGGATCAGCATGTCGGAGACCTCGTACAACCCGTTCCTCCAACTCGCCCGCGCCGCCGACCGCACCGAGTCGATCGAGCTCGCCACCGGCGTCGCCATCGCCTTCGCCCGCACCCCGATGACCCTCGCCTACGAGGCCTGGGGGCTGCACGAGGCATCCGGCGGGCGCGCGGTGATCGGACTGGGCTCGCAGGTCAAGACGCACATCGAGCGACGTTTCGGGATGCCGTGGGACCGCCCGGCCGCGCGGATGCGGGAGTACATCGCCGCCGTCCGGGCGATCTGGCACAGCTGGCAGACCGGCGAGCGGCTGGCGTTCCGCGGCGAGTTCTACCGCCACACCGTGATGACCCCGGTCTTCGCGCCCGACCCGATCCCGCAGGGCACCCCGCCGATCCTGCTGGCCGGGGTGGGGCCGCTGATGACCGAGGCGGCCGGTGCGATGGCCGACGGATTCCTCAGCCACCCGTTCACCACGACCGACTACCTGCGCGGCACGGTGCTGCCGCGGCTGCGGGCGGCCCGTGGAAAGGTGGAGGCGGAGCAGGCGCCGTGGACCGCGCGCCCGTTCGAGGTGGTCGGCCATGTGCTGACCGCCACCGGTCGCACCGAGCAGGAGTACACCGAGAACCGCCGCCAGGTCCGCGAGCGGATCGCCTTCTACGCCTCCACCCCCGCCTACCGGGCCGTGCTGGAGACCCACGGCTGGGGCGAACTGCACGACCGGCTGCACCCCATGTCGGTGCGCGGCCGCTGGCAGGAGATGGGCGAGCTCATCGACGACGAGGTCTTCGCCGCCTTCGCGGTGGCCGGGGAGCCCGCCGAGGTCGCCCGGGAGATCCGGCGACGGTACGCCGGCCTGGTCGACCGGCTCTGCGTCAGCGGGCCCGACGGCGCCGACCAGGAGCCGCTGCTGGACGTGCTGACCGAACTGCGTGCGCTCGACCAGGGCTGAGCACAGCCGGGCGGGGTGTGCATTCAGGGGTTTGCACACACCGCCCGGTCAGTGATCAGCGCGCGACGACCGCTACGGCGATCAGGCCGTGACCACGGCGAAGTTGAACGGCTTGCCGTCCAGCTTGCCGTACAGCTGGACCCAGAGCGGCAGGACCAGCTCGGTGCCGCCCGCGGTGGACAGCTCACCCAGGTCGATGATCTGCGCCGAGCTCCAGCCGAACTCCTGGAGCAGGTCGGTCACCACGGTCTTGGCGTCGGCGTCGTCGCCGCTCACGAAGACGTTGTGGTGGCCGGGGACCAGGCTCGGCTCGACCATCACGATGTTGTTCATGGTGTTGAGGGTCTTCACCACCCGCGCGCCCGGGAAGGCCCGCTGGATCTGCTCGGCCACGCTCAGGCCGTCCTTCTGGAGGACCTTGGGCGGGAAGCCCGCCGAGAAGTCCAGCGGGTTGGAGACGTCCACCACCACCTTGCCGTCCAGGTTCTCCGCGCCCGCGGCGGTGAGCACGTCGAGCGAGACGAGTCCGGCGGTCGCGTTCACCACCAGCTCCGCGTCGGCCGCGGCCTGCGCGAAGGTGCCGTGCGAGCCGCCCTGCTCGGCAGCCCACTGCGCGGCGTTGGTGTTGTCCGCCGTGCGCGAGCCCAGGGTGACCTGGTGCCCGTTGGCCACGAAGGCGCTCGCCAGGCGACGGCCGACCTCACCGGTGCCAAGAACAGCGATCTTCATGATCATTACCTCCCAGCGTATAACGAAGTTGACTGACTGTCAGATTAGACGGTCAAAATGAACGATGAGGTTCAATGCTTCGGAGTCGCTGGAGTGGCGGCCCCTCGGGCGGCTGCCCAGGGGAGGAGGGCAGCCGCCCGAAAGGGCCATCGGCGGGCGCCGGGCCGGTGACCGAAATGCGGCCCGGGCGCCGCAGCGACGCTAACCCGGGCCGGCTCTGCGAGGGACCGGTCCTGACGCGTCCTTGACCCCGGAAGTGCCAGTCCTGACGGCGCGTTGACGAAAATGAGGAGCGCTCGGGCGCTCGGACCGACAGGATGTCGGGATGGCGATCGACGAGGCGGGCGAGCAGAGCAGGATCTTCGGCGAGGTGGCGGATCTGTATGACGCCGCCCGGCCCGGATACCCGTCGGAGCTCTTCGACACGGTGCTTGACTATGCGAAGTCGGCCGAGCACAGCACCGCGCTGGAGATCGGTGCCGGGACGGGCAAGGCGACGGTGCCGCTCGCCGCGCGGGGAGTCCCGCTGGTCTGCGTGGAGCCCGATCCCCGGATGGCCGAGGTGCTGCGCCGCAACACCGCTCGCCACCCCGGCGTCACCGTCGAGGTGGGCGGCTTCGAGGAGTGGCAGCCGGGCGAGCGCAGGTTCGGGCTGCTGTTCGCGGCCACCTGCTGGCACTGGATCGACCCGACGCGGCGATGGGAGCTGGCCCACCAGGTGCTCGAACCCGGCGGCAGCGTGGCCCTGTGCTGGAACCCGCAGGGCGTGCTCGACCCCGAGTTGCACGCCCGACTCACCGAGCTCAACCGGCGCCACGGCGTGTCCGGCCCGATGTTCGACCTGGCCGCCGACTACCACGAGGCGCCGGGCACGGACGGTGCGGACCGCGCGTACGACCACTGGCCCGAGGCCGAGTGCCGCCGCGACGGCCGGTTCACCGACCTGCGCTCGCTCCGCTTCCGCGAACCGGTGCGCTACGACAGCGAAAGCTACGTGCGGCTGCTGGCCTCGATCTCCGCCTACCGCGTCCTTCCCGCCGACGCCCGGGCCCGCGCCCTCGACGCCGTCGCCACCCTGCTCGACGCGCACGGCGGCGGCATCGACCTGATCCAGTTCAGCGATCTGTTCCTGGCCCGCCGCCGCTAGGGCGGGTCACTTGCCGTACCGGCGCTCCCGGTTGGCGTAGGAGCGCAGCGCGCGCAGGAAGTCGACGCGGCGGAAGGCCGGCCAGAAGGCGTCCACGAAGTGCATCTCGGCGTAGGCGGACTGCCAGAGCAGGAAACCGGACAGGCGCAGTTCGCCCGAGGTGCGGATCACCAGGTCGACCTTGTCGTGCCCGGTGCTGGAGTAGAGATGGCGGCTGATGTGGTCGACCTCGAACTCCGCGACCAGGTCGGCCGGGTCGCCGCCGAGCGCCATGTGGGTCTCGAACGCCGCCCGCACCGCGTCCGCGATCTCGCGCCGGCCGCCGTAGCCGACGGCGACATCGACCCGCATGCCGCCGCGGCCCGAGGTGGCGGCGGCCGCCTCCTTGAGGGTGCGGGCGGTGTCGCCGGGCAGCAGGTCGAGGGCGCCGATCACCTGGACCTCCCAGGGGAGGCCCTCGGCCGAGATCTCCCGCACGGTCTGCTCGATGATCCCGATCAGCGGCACGAGTTGCTCGGCCGGCCGGTCCAGGTTGTCGTCGGAGAGCATGAAGAGCGTGACGTGTTCGATCCCGGCCGCCGTGCACCACTCCAGGAAGCCGGGCACCTTGGCGCCGCCGACCCGGTAGCCCTCCCGCACGTCCTCGTGGCCGGCCCGCCGCGCCCAGCGGCGGTTGCCGTCGAGCATGATCCCGACGTGCTTCGGTGCCGGCAGCCCGACCAGGGTGGCGGCGAGCCGCCGCTCGTACAGGGCCTCCATGGGGCGTCGGACCCAGAACGGCAACAGTCTCATCGGCACGCTCCCTGACGGTTGGTGACTGGAGGTCCCGACGGTAGCACTGCCTGCCGAGCCGCGAGGGCGCCGTACTCCCGTGTGCCGCCGGGCCGTTCATCACACCGGCCCGGCGGAACACCTCAGGTGACGGAGCGTCAGCCGGTGACCTGGACGACCGCGGTCTGGCCGGCCGGGACGGTCACCGTCGCGTAGCTGTAGGTGTTGCCGTCGACCGTGGTGGTCTGCACCGGCTGGGCGACGCCGTTGACGGTGATCCCGCTGTGGCCGCCGGTGAACTGCGCCGTCCAGGTGAGGGCACCGGTGCCGGAGGTGTTGGTCAGGGTCGACTTGGTGAGGCCGTCATGCCGCAGGGTCACCGTGTGCGAGCCGATCGGGATCGAGGTGAGCTGCAGGTAGCCGATGTCGCCCGGGAGTTGGGCGTGGGTGGTGAGCGCGTTCGCGGCGGCGTTCGGCTGGACTCCCATCAGGCCCTGCACGGTCTGGCTCAGCAGGGTGAAGGAGACCTCGGGGTAGTCGCTGTTGAGGAAGCCGCCCGAGTGCTGGTTGTTGATGTTGTTGTAGATGTACTGCATCCACTTCCAGCCGGTGGCGCTCATGTTGTGGGCGAAGAAGACGTCTGGGAGGTAGGTGTCCGCCTCCAGGTTGCTCGGTGCGCCCGTCCCGGAGGCCTGGCCGTCGATGAAGTTGAGGTAGTTGGTCTCCCGGTAGCCGGAGTTCATGATGCCCTTGAGCGGCATGAACCAGGAGTTCTCCTTGCCCCAGTCGGTGTAGGCGGTGCCGCTGGTGTCATAGGCCCGCACCACGGTGTTCCAGTTGCGCGGGTTCCCGCTCCACGCGTTGTTGTAGTAGGTCTTCAACTGGGTCGCCAGGTTGGTGTACTTGGTGGCGTCCGCGGTGTTGCCCTTGGCGGTGGCCAGCGCGGCGGCGGCCAGGTAGGCCTGGTACTGCGAGCCGATCGAGTCGCCCGACTCGGCGAGAGTGGCGCCGTTCTCGTTGTAGCTGGCCACGCCCTGGAAGATGTCCCCGCTGCTCGCCTCGGCGATCGGCACGCCGTTGTTGTTCAGCGGCCCGGTGTGACCGGCGATGAACGGGCCGGTCGTGTTGGCCACGTACGTGGAGAGCGTGGGGTCGTTGAGGTAGTCGCTGTCGCCGGTCCACTGGTAGGCGTCGTTGACCTTCTGGGCCAGCTCGAACGGCGCCGGCAGCTCCCGGACGAAGTCGGTCGGGCTGTGGTAGTCGATCGAACCGGGCGTCTTCGCATCGAAGTTGACCGACCAGTACGGGTCGTAGTTCTGCCCGGCGGTGGCGGAGGCGGCGAACGACTTCAGCATGGTCTTGTTGTCGGCGTCGAGACCCAACAGGTGGGCCCCGGCCAGCTGGTGGGCGAAGTCGCGCGAGTAGAAGTCGGAGCGGAACGGGTAGCCGGCCCAGTAGGTGTTGCTGTAGACGCCCTGCCCGGCGCCGCCGGAGTTGTTCTCGTCCGCGTTGATCGGACCGGTCGAACCCGGCTGGCTGGCGAAGGAGTTGGCCTTGGTCTTGGCCCAGTCGAAGAGCGCGGCCAAGGTGGCGTTGTCGGAGCTGACCTGCGGGTTGTTCGGCGCCGACTGAGCAACCGAGATGTCGTCGACGTTCACCCAGCCGGTGGGCGCGGAGCCGATCGCCACGGTCACCGCGTCCCCGGCATGCACCTGGACGCGCGGCAGCGTGTACTTGGCGTAGGTGGACTGGCTGGGCAGCGTCAGGGTGGCCGCGGTGCTGCCGTTGACCTGGACGCTGAAGCTGCCGCCCGCGGCGCCGGTCGCGATCCAGGCGCTGACGTCGTAACTGCCGCCCTGCGGTGCGGTGATGCGCTGGCTGACCTGGTAGCCGGTGCCGGCGTCCAGGTAGGCCGCGGTGCTGCCCAGGTGCGGGTTGTTGCCGGCGGTGCCGGCG
This sequence comes from Kitasatospora sp. GP30, assembly GCF_029892145.1. Lineage (NCBI taxonomy): Bacteria > Bacillati > Actinomycetota > Actinomycetes > Kitasatosporales > Streptomycetaceae > Kitasatospora > Kitasatospora sp. GP30. The sequence goes on along the minus strand of NZ_JARZAH010000026.1, from coordinate 86,798 downwards.
TGCGCCGTGAGGGTCCAGCCGCTGCTGCCCTGCTCGAAGCCGGGGTTGGCGAACTGCAGCGGGTCGGCCCGGGTCAGCAACCACTCCTGGTTGTTGCCGCCGTTGCAACTCCACTGCTGGATCTGGGTATTGGGAGTCGCGGAGCCGTTCGGCAGATCCAGGCAGAGCGCCGGGTTCTGCGGGTGGATCACGGTGCTGCCGTCGCCGGCCGTGCCGAGCGTGAACTGCTCGCCGGTGCTGCCGTCGCAGGCGTTCTCGACCAGTGCGGCGCCGGATGCCGTGCCCGGGACGCTGAGGCAGGCGCTCGCGGCGGCCCGGTCGGCGATGGTCCAGCCGCCCTGGCCGTTGGCGGTGAGCTGCCAGCGCTGGCTGAGCAGGTCCTGGCAGGGCTGCTGCACCACCGGGGTCCCGGTGGCGGTGGCGGCCCACTGGCCGCCCAGGCACTGGCCGGTGGCGGCGGAGGCCAGGAAGTAGGAGCTTCCGGAGACCACGGCGTCGCTGGTGGCGGCGTCGGCCTGGCCGGCCGGTATCAGACTGACCGCGCCGGCGGCCAGCGAGACCAGGCCCAGATGCGCGTGGATGCGGTGGCGGAAGCGGGAGCGGGTGCGGTGCGGCAAAGGATCCTCCGACAGCGTTGTTGGGGGAGTGCCCCGACGGCCTCAGGTGGGGGGCCGCCGGTCGAGGTGGGGGCCGGTCGTGCCGCGCACGACGACCTCGGGTTGGAACATCAGCTCACCGGGCGGGACTTGACGCCCCGACAGCAGGCCGACCAGGCCGCGTGCGACCTCGGCGGCCAGCCGGTCCACCGGTTGGCGCACGGTGGTCAGCGGCGGGTCGGTGAACTCCATCAGCGGGCCGTCGTCATAGCCGATCACCGAGACGTCCCCGGGGACCGACAGGCCCTGGCGGCGGACGGCGCGGATCGCGCCGAGCGCCATCTGATCGCTGCAGGCGACCACGGCGGTGCAGCCGTCGGCCAGCAGCCGTTCGGTGGCGAACTGGCCGCCCTCGACCGAGTAGGTCTGGCGGACCACCAGTCCGGAGTGGTCGCCCAGACCCAGCGCGGCCATGGCGGCCCGGTATCCGGCCACCCGGCGATCGGCGGGCCGATTGCCCACCGGCCCTGCGGCCATGCCGATCCGGGTGTGGCCGAGCTGCCGCAGATGACGGACCGACAACTCGGCGGCATAGCCGTCATCGCTGGAGTAGGCGATCGAATGGCCGCCCTGGAAGCAGCCGTTGATGCAGACGTACGGCACCGCGCGGCTCTCCAGCAGGTGCAGCACCTCGGGGTCGAACTGGTCGAGGGTGTTGCTGGCGGAGCAGAAGACGATGCCGGTGGCGCCCAGGTTGAGCAGCGACTTGAGGAAGTCCCGCTCCTGGACCCCGCCCGGCAGTGCCGGGCAGACCACCGCGCGCAGCCCGTGCGGGGCCAGCGCCAGCCCGATCTGCTCGGCCAGCACGCTGAAGATCGGGCTGGACAGCCCCGGCGTGATCACACCGATCACACCGCCGCCGGCGATGCTGCGCTCATAGCCGAGTTCGTCCAGCGCCTGCTCGACCAGCTGCCGGGTCCGCGTCGAGACGCCGCTCTTGCGGTTCAGCACCCGGCTGACGGTCGCCAGACTCACCCCGGCACGCTCGGCGACCTCGGTGATCTTCACCTTCTCCTGCTCCATACCACCCTCGAATACGTTGCTGCCTGTGCTGCCCGAACGGCGGCAACTATGTCATTCCGCGTCCCGAGCGACCCGGCAGAGCCCACCGGGCGGGACGGCCACGGCGTGCAGACCGGGGGTGAGCTTCAGGGTGAGCGGCGGCTGCGGACGGCCGGCGGCGTCGAAGACGTCCAACTGGACCGTCCGGGGTGCCCCGGTGACGTCCAGCAGCAGACGGCGGGCGGGGGTGGCGTTGATCAGGGTGAGCTCGCGCCAGCCCTCGGTGGGCAGTTCGGCAGGGCGGTCGACGTAGCTGGTGATCACCCACTGGTCGCCATGACGGGCCGTCACCTGCGGGTAGAGCTCGTCGGGGCGGCCCGGCTCGTAGTGGCCGCCGGTGAGCGCCGGTTGCAGCTCGCGCCAGACGCCCAGCCAGAACGCCAGGGTCTCCCGGTGCGGTTCGGAGAGCTCGGAGAGCCGGGCCGACAGCTGCGGCACGGCGTGCAGCGCGCCCTGCAGCTGGCGGGCCATGGTCTGCGGGGTGGCCTGCGGGTCCCACATCAGCATGTCGGAGTGGACGGCGCCGCCGGGTGCCAGCAGGCCGATGTCCAGGGTGCGGATCCGGTTGGCGACCGCGTCGGCCGGGCAGTCGACCGCGCGCAGGGCGTTGCCGAAGGCGGTCATCGCGGGGCCCGCGTACGGCTGGCGCAGCTCGATCACGAAGTCGTCGCCGCGCAGCGCCCGCAGCTCCTCGCGCAGCCGGGTGAGCAGCTGGGCCATCGCCTGGTCGACGTCGTGCAGATAGCCGGCGCCGAGCTCGTCGGGGATCGGCGCACCGGCGTAGACGGTGGCCTCGTCCAGGAAGTCGACCTTCAGCCCGTCCAGTCCATGAGCCTCGACCACCTCGCGGCAACTGCGCACGATGTGCTCGCGGACCTCGGCGTGGCGCGGATCCAGGATCCGGCAGTCCAGGCTGTGCACGTACTCCGGGGCGTAGCGGGCCCAGTCCAGGTAGGCCTCCGACCGCTCGCCGAGCAGCAGCGGGGCGATCCAGGCCACATAGCGCAGGCCCAGGCCGCGCACGGTCTCGACGTGGGCGCGCAGATCGGGGAACTTCGCGGGATCGGGCTGCCAGTCGCCGCAGCCCGCGTAGCCGCGCCCGTTGGCGTGCAGCTGCCAGCCGTCGTCCAAGAAGAGCTGGCCGCAGCCGAGTTCGGCCGCCACCGCCGCCTCCCGCTCGACGGCAGCGGCGCTGACGTCCTGGGTGAAGGCGTACCAGGTGGAGTAGACCGGGGTGCGGCCGAACTCCGGGACGGGCAGCGGCGCACCGCCGGGCAGCGTGGCGAACCAGTCGCGCAGCTCGCGCAGCGCACTCGCCACGCTCTGGCCGGGCGCGGCGAGCCGCACCCGCAGGGTGGCGCCCGCGGCGAGCCGGCAGCGCAGCCAGATGCCGAAGCGCTTCTGCTCCTCCGAGACGCCGAACCGGATCGCGGTCTGCTGGGCGGTGCGGTCGGCGCCGAAGGCCAGCAGCGTGGCACCGCTGCTGTCGTACAGGCAGCCGACCGGTGCCGAGTCGGTCAGCGACACCGCCCGCCAGGGCGACCAGTCGGCGGGCACGGTGCGGACCCAGCCGGCGTTCGGGTGCCAGTAGCCGGCCGCGTCGCCCAGCGGTACGTCCAACCGCAGCGTCAGTTCCACGGGTTCGGCGGCGGTGACCAGGACCAGGTCTTGACTGTACGTCAACTCGACGGATCCGGCGGGTGCGTGGGCGCTGATCCGGGCGTCGTGCAGCTGCAGCTGCTCGGTGCCGGGGTGCCACTGGTCCGGGGTGAAGGTGGGCAGCGCGGTGAGGTCGATGGAGCCGGTCTCCACTGGGAGCCTTCCTGGAATGGGGGTCGGTGGTCGGTCTGAGCTCGCAGCCCGAGTCACTGCTTGACGGCTCCGGCGAGCATCCCGGAGACGAAGTGCTTCTGGAGGAAGAGGAACAGCACGGCCATCGGCACGGCCGCGACGGCGGTGCCGGTCAGCAGCTGGCCGTAGTCGACGTCGGAGCTGCCGGTCAGCGCGGCCAGCGCGACCGGGATGGTGTACGAGGACGGGTCGCGCAGCGCGACCAGTGGCCAGAGGAAGTCGTTCCACTGGAACAGGAAGAGGAACATCGCCAGGGCCGCCAGGGCCGGCTTCATGGTGGGCAGCGCGACCCGGAAGAACAGCCTCAACTCGCCGCAGCCGTCGATCCGTCCGGCCTGCAACAGCTCGTCCGGCAGCGCGCGCATGGACTGGCGCATCAGGAAGATGCCGAACGGCAGCGCCAGATTGGGCAGCAGCACCGCCTGGTAGGTGTTCAGCCAGCCCAGGTTCACCATCAGCTTGAACAGCGGCACGATGGTCAGCTGGGTCGGCACCACCAGGGCGAGCAGCAGCACCGAGAAGAGGAAACCGCGGCCGCGGAACCGGAACTTGGCGAAGCCGTAGCCGGCCAGCGTGCAGACGACGCCGCCCAGCACTGTGTAACTGGTGGCCATCAGAACGGAGTTGAGCACCACCCGGCCGAAGTCGACCGAAGTCTGCAGGTGGGCCAGGTTGTTGCCGAGTTCACCGCCGGGCAGCAGGTGGGGCGGTCGGCCGAAGATGTCGTGCTGGTTGTGGGTGGCGGCGATCAGCAGCCAGTACAGCGGTGCGACCGTGAAGGCGAGCAGCACCAGCAGCAGGCCGGTCAGCAGCACCTGGCCGCGCTTGCCGGCGCGGAAGGCCGGTCCGGTGCGGGCCATCAGTCCTCCTCCTTGGCCAACTTGACCTGGATCAGGCCGAAGACCGAGATGATCAGAACCAGCGCGTAGCCGATCGCCGAGGCGTAGCCGAAGTCGAAGTACCGGAACCCGGTCTGGTACAGGTAGACGCCGATCGTGGTGGTCGCGTTGTCCGGGCCGCCGCCGGTCATGATGAACGGCTCGTCGAACAGCTGCAGGGTGCCGATGGTGGAGAGCACCACCGTGAGCAGCAGGGCCGGGCGCAGACCGGGCAGGGTGATGTGCCAGAACCGGCGCCAGGCGCCCGCGCCGTCCACCGCGGCGGCCTCGTAGTGCTCGTCCGGAATGCCCTGCAGCCGGGCCAGGTAGATCACCGCGTTGTAGCCGGTGTAGTGCCAGGTGAGCGCCAGCATCACCGAGACCTTGGCCCAGAACGGGTCGGTCAGCCAGTGCACTTCGGGCAGCCCGACCAGGCTCAGCAGCCAGTTCACCGCCCCGGAGTCCTGGTTGAGCAGCGCGCCCATCATCAGGCCGTAGGTGACCAGGCCGGTCACCACCGGCAGGAAGAAGCCCAGTCGGAACAGCGGCTTCCAGCGCAGCAGCGCGGAGTTGAGCGCCACCGAGAGGCCGAGCGCCAGGCAGAGCATCACCGGCACCTGCACCACCAGGATCAGCCCGGTGTTGCCCAGGGCCTTCCAGAACAGTGGATCGTGGATCAGTCGCTGGTAGTTGCCCAGTCCGGTCCAGGTCTGCGTCATCCCCTCGGTGTGGTAGAGGCTGAGGACGAAGGACCAGCCGATCGGGTAGAGCCGGAACGCGGCGAACAGGGCCAGTGCGGGCAGGATGAAGAGGTAGGGAGCCAGCCGGGCGGTGCCCCCGCCGGTGCGGCGTGCGGTGCCGGCCGGTCGGGCGGGCCTCTTGCCGCGCTCTTCGGCTCGCTCCCTGACGGCCAGGCTCATGCCTGCGACCTTCGGGTCTGCTGGGCCAGTTGGGAAGCGGCGGCCTTGAGGGCGGCGGCCGGGTCGGCGCCCTGCAGCAGCACCTTGGTCTGCGCGTCGTCCACGGCCTTGAGCGCCCGGGCGTAGTCGGAGGTGTAGTTGGTGGGCGTCGACGGCTTGGCGAGCTCCTCGACGAAGACCTCGGCGTACTTCTGGCCGCCGAAGTACGGGTCGCTCTGGTGGAAGACCGGGTCGTCGTAGGCCTTGAGCAGGGCCGGGAAGATGCCCTTGGCCTTGAAGATCGACACCTGCGAGTCCGGCCGGGTGAGCGCGAACTCGGCGAAGGCGAAGGCGGCGCGCTGGTTCTTGCTGGTGCCGGAGACCGCCAGATGCGTCGAGTTGACGATGGCGGACCGGGACCCGCCCGGGGTGACGGCCGGCGGCAGGATCAGCTGCCAGTCGCCCTTGAGGTCGGGGGCCAGGGTCTCCAGGTAGCCGCCGTACCAGGCGGGGTCGGGGCAGATCGCCACCTTGCCGGACTTCACCGCGGTGTCGTAGCCGGTGATCCCCGGGGAGCCCTGCACATCGGCCAGCAGCCCGGCGTCGTCCATCTCCTTGATCAGCGTCAACGCCCGTGCGGCTTCGGGGGAGTTGAGGGTGATCTTGCCGTCCAGGTTGAAGTAGAAGGCGCCCTGGAGCTGCATCAGCAGCTGGAACAGGTTGGCGGAGTCGGCCTGGGAGGCGGACTTGTCGACGGCGAACAGCGCGGTGCCGGTGGCGGCCTTGACCTTCTTGCCGGCGACGATGACATCGTCCCAGGTCAGCAGCGAACTCGGGTCCACGCCGGCCTTCTTGAACAGGTCGGCCCGGAGGAAGAAGCCGGCGGCATTGGCCTCCCAGGGCAGCGCGTAGACCTTGCTGCCCCGGGAGACGGTCTGCCAGAGGCCCGGGGCGAAGGAGGTGGCGTACTGGTTCGCGCCGAGTTGGCTCAGATCGGCCAGGCCGCCCGGGAACTTCTCGATGTAGCTCGGCAGATAGTCCACGCCGATGTGCAGCAGATCGGCCAGCCCCTGGCCGCCGGCCTCCATGGCAATGGTGATCTTGTCCCAGATCGCCGGGTTGCCGATGTCCTGGACGTTGACCTGGACCTTGGGGTGAACGGCGTTGAACGCCGGTATCAGCGCCCTGAGTTCGGCGGCCGGGTTCTTCCAGCTCCAGACCGTGATCGACCCCGATGGCTCGCCCGAGCCGCCCGTCACCGCGCCGCTGCCACTGGAACCGCCGCACGCGGCCAGCGTCCCGGCGCCACCAGCGGCCAGTGCCGCGGCGCCCAGGCCCCTCAGAAATCCGCGCCGACTCGGTCCGCCCACGACTCTGCCACCCATGCCTGGGTCTTCCTCCCTCGAAGCGTGCCACCACACCGCACAGCGGTGGCGGCACGCGTGCCTCGGCCGTCTGTGTCGCCGACGGCCGAGCAGGAATGTAGTCAACCGAACGGATGTGAACAATAGTTTTCGCACTGTTTTCGTTGTGCAGTGCGAAAACGAGATGCAAGGATCCGGGCCGGCTGGTCCGGCGGGGCGGTGTTCTCACTGGCTGCCACGGGTGTTGACGGCATGTAGGGCCTGGTGGGCGCGGGTGGATGCGACTGCTGCCAGACTGTTGACTTGTAGTGGAATCTGTTTGATCCTGTTTGGCGGGCGAGGGCCCATGCCCGCTGCGGCCACATCCGGCGAGGGGTGGCCGCGGCGGGTCCATCGGCGCAGGTTGGCCGAGCTGACGGCACGGGCATGGCCCTTGTGCCGCCCGATAACCGGTGGACAGCGCACCCGGGGTCAGCAGACTTGATAGATGATCGAATCAGCTGTGAAGGCCGACCTTCGGCTCTACCTCCAGGACGCCCGGGACGCACTGCTGTTGAAGCTGGAGGGCCTGGCGGAGTACGACATCCGGCGGCCGCTGACCCCCACCGGCACCAACCTGCTGGGCCTGGTCAAGCATGTGACCAGCGCCGAGGCGGTCTACCTCGGTGACAGCTTCGGTCGGCCGTTCGCCGCGCCGGGGCTGTGGGTGGCGGGCGCGGCCGAGGCCAACGCGGACTTCTGGGCGCGCCCCGACGAGTCCCGGGAGGAGCTCGTCGGCCGCTACCGCGCGGTCTGGGTCCACGCCGACGCCACCATCGCCGAGCTGCCACTGGACGCGCTCGGCACCGTGCCCTGGGGCGCCCGGCTGCAACTGCCGCTCCATCGCATCCTGATCCACGTGATCGTCGAGACCCAGCGCCACGCCGGTCAGGCCGACATCGTGCGCGAACTCGTCGACGGCACCGTCGGTCTGCGCGCCATCGACGACAACATGCCGGAACGGGACGGGACTTGGTGGCAGGACTACCGGGACCGCGTGGAGCAGGCGGCGCGCGAGGCGGCGGGGGAGGGGTGAGGTCCCCACGCCAGGCGGAGTACGACAGTCTTCGAGAGCAGCCCTCGAAGGCCGTCGCCACGCATCACAGCTGATCAAGCAACCGTACCTGAGGGGTAGGACCACTGCAGGCCGAGATCCGCTTCGCCGACAAACGCATCGCCCGGCCGCGACGCCGGCGTGGTAGCTCGATCTCGACGGCCCGCTGCCCCTTGGTGCAGCGAACGTTGCGGGGTGACCGGTGGGGGGGACGAAGCATGGGAGGAGCTGACGCGGCGTCAGTTGAAGGTGGGGACGAGGGAGGGGAGGCGACATGGTCAACTGGGACGACATCTTCGCGGGGCTGTAGCACCCGCCGCGCACCACCACGACCGGCCCGGAGTCGTGGGCTGGTCGGTACCACGGGGCGGCCGCCCCGCCCAACTCGCGCCGGGGGGTCGTTGGACCTCGCCGCCCTGCGCGAGCACGCGGCCGGGCCAACCCGATCAAGGCCCACTGCGGCCCGCTGCGGCAGTTCACCCTGGCCAACTCCCACCACCGCAGCCACCCCGCGCAAACCCAGGCACTGCACCGCTACCTGCGAAGGACAGTGACAGAAGGATGACTCAGGAGGCGGACGGCTCGATCTCCCCCGCAAAGACGATGACCTGGTCGATGAGGCTCCGCCGCAGATGGACGACGTCCGTTCCCGCCAGGCGGGGGCCTCCATCCGGCGTGGTGAAGACCCACTGGTACCGGGCCCACTCGTCAGGCATGTCCACCTCTGAGCAGCGCGTCATCGTGCCGGTCCCCGCCGGGTGGCGCCGGATGTCCAGCACGAACCGCTCGACCGCCGCGATTCCTTCGCTGCGGCCCAACGGCCCCCAGAAGACCACGTCTGAGGTCAGGGCCTGGGAGAGCAGGGCAGTCACATAGCTGTCGTCCGAGGCGTTGAACGCGGAGATGAACGTGTCGATCGCGGAGCGTGCGGTCTCTTCCTGCATACCCTAGTAATACCAGCCGTTTCGCGTGCGCTCGTCCCGCGAGCCGCCTTCCGATCACGGTGAACCATCCCGGTCACAGCACTAGTGTGATGCGCCGCAAGTCACGCAGGTAAGTTGTCGACGTCGTCGGCCTGTACCACAACCCGCCCGAGAAGGCGGTCGTGCTCTGCGTCGACGAGAAGAGCCAGATCCAGGCGCTGGACCGTTCCCAGCCGGTCCTGCCGATGATGCCGGGCATGCCCGAGCGCCGGACCCACGACTACCTGCGGCACGGCATCACCAGCCTGTTCGCCGCGCTCAACATCGCCGACGGGACCGTCATCGGCGAACTGCACCGCCGCCACCGGGCCATCGAGTTCAAGAAGTTCCTGGTCACGATAGACGAGGCCGTGCCCCGCGAGCTCGACGTGCATCTGGTGTGTGACAACTACGCCACGCACAACACCGCCGAGATCAGGACGTGGCTGGCCAGACACCCGCGCTTCCACGTCCACTTCACCCCGACCGGCTCTTCCTGGATCAACCAGGTCGAGCGCTGGTTCGGCCTACTGACCGACAAGCTCATCCGCCGTGGTGTCCACACCTCCGTCAGGGCCCTGGAAGACGACATCAAGGCGTGGATCGGCACCTGGAACGAGAACCCCAGACCGTTCACCTGGACCAAGACAGCCGACGAGATCCTCAAGTCCCTCGCGGACTACCTCACCAAGATCAACCCACCTGACTCACCAGCAGAGTAGAAATTACCTGCGTGACTTGCGGCGCCTCACACTAGGTGGGTGTCAGGGCGGCCCCACCTCGCCGCAGGCGGTACTCACCGGCCCCGCGAACCGCACCGGAGGCGGGCACGATCCGGGGTCCTGGAGCGCCGGGCCGCTGTGATCGCCTGGCCGCGGTCCCCGCCCGGAGCGGGCCTGCCTCCAGAATCACGGCGAGGCGCAGTAACACAACGTGCCCATTCGTGACATTCTGTGGTCGCGCTGGAGCGCCCAGCGACACGGCCCTGGCAGCCATCCACGGCGCGCCCCCGCGCGCACAAGACCCGGCGATCGGAGAAGGACGATGGACTCACACACGCGGCCGGCCGGCAATGGGCCCGACGACCGCACCGCCGCCGCAGATCCCTCCCGACGGCAGTTCCTGCGCTCCTCGGCGGGTGCCGCTCTCGCCGCCGGCGCACTGGCCGCCACCGCCGGCCCTGCCTGGGCCGACGCGCCGGGCTCCCCGTCCGGCCGTGTCCTGGTGCGCAAGGACGTCAAGGACCTCACCCGGCAGGAGAAGCACGACTACGTCGAGGCCGTCCATCGGCTGAAGCGGATGTCCTCGCCCTTTTCCTGCGACCTGAGCTACTACGACGAAATCACCAGCTGGCACCTGGAGGTCCACCGCTGCGGCCTCTACGGCCACATGTCGCCGGTGTTCCTGCCCTGGCACCGGGCCTTGCTGCTGATCTTCGAAGCCGCGCTGGCCGAAGCGGCCGGCGGACCGATTGCCGTGCCCTATTGGGACTGGACCGACCCGTCGTCGACCGCGGCGGTCCTGGCCGACGACTTCATGGGCCCCTACGGCGCTCCCGAGGACGACTACGCGGTGCTCTCGGGGCCGTTCCGCCGCGGAGCCTGGGAGGTGACCGTCCACGGACCGCCGTCGGACGACCCGGCACAGTTCACGTACCTGGTCAGGGCGGCGGGAACGTCGTTCATCGCCCCCGAACTGCCGACGGCGGCCGACACGCAGGCCGCGCTCTCGCGGCCGGTATACGACGTCGCGCCGTGGGACCTGTCGTCCGATCCCGAGCAGAGCTTCCGGCAGTACTGGGAGGGCTGGATCGGCTTCGCGGGGCACGGGGTGTGCGTGGACGACATCATGCAACCGACCGAGGGAAGCGACCCGTCCAAGGCCGCGCTGATCAATCACAACCGCGTGCACTTCTACGTCGGGGGCATGTTCGAGCCCAGCAGCGCGGTGAAGGTGTACGGCGAGGGTTACCTGGCCGCGAAGTTCGGAGTGCCCGGAGCCGTCTACGGCACCATCGTCCCCGCGAGTGCCCCCAACGACCCCCTCTTCTGGCACCTGCACTCCAACGTCGACCGCGTCTGGGCCAGGTGGCAGGAATGTCATCCCGACGCCTACCGGCCCGTCACTGGCGGACCCTACCCCCAGAACCTCGATGACCCGTTCGACGTACTCGCGCCCTACACCAGGTACAAGACCGTCCGGAGCGTGCAGGACATCCACGACCTCGGCTACCGCTACGCGTGAGGCGCCTCAGGCGCCAGCCGCCGCCCCCGGCTGAGTGAACGCCGGGGGCGGCGGCTGGCGCCCCCGCGCGTCCCAGGAAGCTCTCCTGGACGGCCCGCAGGCCGGGCAGCAGGGGCATCGAAGCTCGCGTGGGTCCACGTTGTCCGCGATGAAACGCGGCCCGGGTTGAACCTGCTGTCACCAAAGGGTTCTCCACTCGGGCGGGCACCCGCCAGGTGCCGTCGATCGCCCATTTCCTCGGCCGCCGAGGCGGCGCAGGCGCACCAGTGCGCGGGACCGTCCCACGGCCGCATTCGACATCCCGTCAGCGCACGCCAGGATGATCCGGGCCCGCTCAGCCGACCGCCGCTCCGGAGCTGCCGCCCGACGCAGCAGTTCGGCGCGCTCGTCCTCGGACAGCGTGATCTCGACAGCTGAAGGGCCAGGAACCGACATCCTGACAGGCTATCAACTTACCTGCGTGACTTGCGGTGCATCACACTAGCGAGCCAGGTGCCACTGTCGCCGTCGCATCCGGTCGGCGGGTCAGGAGGGGTAGGGCCGGAGCGCCCTGACCCGGCTCGACTACCAATGCGATGACGTCCCGTCCGAGCCCCCAGTGCGGCCCCGCTTGCGCGTCCCGCCCACCGGCTGAGCCTCGCGCACAAGGCGGTCCGGGTTGGAATCAGACGGATGACTCCGACCCGGACCGCTTCGACTGCGGGGGCTTGTGGCTGGTTGTCCTCGCCGTCGGCGCCTCGTAGGCGCTGTGCGGCTCGCGCAGCTGCCGCTTGCCTGGCACCGGCGGCCGGTGAAGGCACAGCACCCAAGGAAGTCGAGGTGGTCACTGGAGCGGGAGGCGGGTGAGCAGCCCGTCGGAATCCTGTTATGAGTTCAGGACGCCATCGGGAGCGCCCGCAGTCGGTCACGGAACTCCCTCACCGCCGGGACCGTGCTGTACTTGTCGAGCTGGCGCGAGAACTCGTTCAGCCGAGTCACGGCCCGGTCCGACGAAACCGGCCCCTCCAGGAGCGCAGCACCCGCGTTCGCCGCGTCGAGAGCACCGTCCAGGTCGCCCCCGGTCAGTCGCGCCTCCGCGAGCCGGGGCGCGCGGGCGGCCTTGTCACGCGGTACTGCCATGGCGATCGACGCTTCGAGCGCTGCGGTTGCCCGTTCCGCGCTCCCGGATCGCAGCATGATCTTGCCTTCGGTTGAGCTGACGGCTCATCGGGTCGATCGCGCAGGCCACTCGGCACATCGACTGATCATGAAGGGGATCAAGTGTCTTCAGGACCACGGCGTTCTGTTCTCGGTACTTGCCGTTGTCGGGCATGAGACCATCGATCACCCCGAAGCGCTCTTCGACTTCCTGGCCTCCCTGCATGGGGTCAATATCGGTATCAACATCGAGGAGTACGAGGGCGCCAACACCGAGCGGACCCCGCCGACCAGGGATCAGGCTGTGGCCTTCTGGCGAAGCGATCAGGCTGGACCAGGCGCAACCCCGATGCACCGCCTGTCCGCGAACTGGATCGGCTCGGCAGATACCTCCGCATGTCCAGGCAGCAGCAGGCCGACCGTGGAGTGAGGAGCCGGATCGACCCGCTTCCGACCATTGCTGCGAACGGTGACGTGGTGCTGCTCTCCCCAGAGCTGTCCGGCATTACGGCGCCGACTTACGACGACTTCCGGGCCGGGAACGTGCTGAGCAAGTCCATTGCGTCCATGTTGGCGCAGGCTTCGCAGCTTCGCTAAGTGCGCGAGTTCCTGACCGGCTTGGACAAGTGCGAGTCCACCTGCGAGTTCTTCGACTACTGCCGAGGTTCGCAGGCCGGTAATCGCTACTTCGAGCACAACACCTTCGCCGAGTCCGAGACGAACTACTGCCGGGTGACCGACCAGGCACCCGTCATCGCTTTGGCTTGCATCACCCGAGAGGAGTAGACCACGTGGTCCTTCTGGAAGAACTGAGTGCCAGTCAGGCTCCGGCCGTGGCAGACCTGATTGCGGCCGCCGGCCGCTCCGACAATCGGCTCGCCGTTAACTGGGACAACCAGCCGACCTGGGACAACAGCGGTGGCGGTCCCTGGAACAACCAGCCCAGCTGGGACAACTGGCAGAGCGCGCCGTGGGACAACTGGAACAACGGGCCGTCCTGGTCGGATTGGTCGAACCGGTAGCTCCGGCCGGACTGCAAGAATCGGCTCGTCTGGCTGGTCGGCCCCGGCGGGCGTCGACCAGCACACTACGACAGCGGAGCACGCCACGATGGCGACTCGTCTCTTCGGCCGCACCAAGATCTCCCTCCCGGAGATCGAGGATGAGATGTACCTCGGAACGGCCGTCAACCTGAACCGACCCGGTCAGGCGGTCTCGGAGTTTCGGTACGGGGGCCAGGACGTTCGGGATCTCGAAGTCACCGAGACCGATCTCCGCAACGGCCGGGTCTGGAATCTCAACGCTGACCGGGTCATCTTCGAGGGGGTCCGCCTCAGCTCGGTCGAGTTCGTGGACTGTGACCTGCGGTCCTCGAACTGGAAGGTGTGATGATCTACTTCAGAAGCATGGCAGACCTTCGCAGTCGCTGCGAGGTTGCAGATGTTGAGGTTGCCCGCGGCGTCCATCGCACGAGGAACGGGCGATCGTGCCGCAGGGGAACTGGACACCGATCAGCGAGACACAAGCGGCGCTCCTTGGGCTGAGTCACAGCGCCAGCGCCAGGGCCGCCGAGACGGTGGAGATCGTGACTACGCCCGAGAGCTATCGCGGTGACGTCCAACGCGGCCTCGGGAGGGGTGATATCGGCCGCCTTCCGTTCGCCGGTGACAGTTCGATCGAGTTCTGTGGCTTCGCTCGGAGTGATGCCAACACCCTGACGACGACCTTCAACCCGGCCGGCGGTCGATACATCGGGATCCACCTCGACAACTGGGACCGCCTCCCGTACCGGAACCGTCTCCAGTCGCGACGGCGGCTGTGTATCAACGCCGGCCCCGGGGCCCGCTATCTGCTGCTCGGCAGTGTTGACGCACTGGCGATCTGCCGGGCGCTCCACGCCAACTACCGTGAGCGCCATCCGCACACTGAGGACATTCGCGCCTACGTCTCAGCTGGTCACCGCTTGAGGTGTCTGCGGATTCTTCTCAAGCCGGGCGAGGGCTATGTCGCACCTACCGAGCTGGTGCCGCACGACGGTTCGACGGCGGGGTTGGCAGAGCCGTCCGTGGCTGCATTCTGGCTGGGGCATTGGGATGTTGGAGACTTCCGATCGCTGCTGCGACCAACCAGATCGACTTCGCGGGATGAGTAGCGGATCCCGGACGTAGCGCCCGGGATCCGCACGATACTGACCTAACAATCAGTGCTGAAACTCGGTCAGTTGACGGCCCAGCGCTGCAACGCCGAACCTCTGTCCGCCTGTTGCGTCACCAGCGAGCCGTCAGCGGTCGACGCGGTGGTGAGCAGCAGGCCGCTCTTGGCCGAGGTGATGGTGTAGCTGCCGTCCGGCTGGCGGGTCAGGTTCCAGTGCTGGTTGCTGTTGCCGGTGCAGGTCCACTGGATCACCTTGGCGCCGGCCGCTGTGGAGCCGCCGCTGACGTCGGCGCACAGGCCCGACTGGGTGTTGGTCAACTGGTAGCTGCCATCGGACTGTTGGGTGAACTGCCAGTTCTGGTTGGGGCCGCCGTTCGGGGTCCAGGTGATCAGCTGGGTGCCGGCGGTGGTGCTGTGGTTGGGGTCGTCCAGTGCCTTGCCGCCGGTGACCAGGGTGTGGGTGCCGTTGAGGTTGCCGCCGCCGGAGACGGTGCCGACCGGCGTCATGGTGAGGGTCTGCTCGGCTGTGGTGCGCCCGGCGCCGATCGGGGAGCCGGTGGCGTCGGTCCAGTAGCGGGCGGGGGTGGTCTCGGCCAGGGTGCCGGTGGCGTTGAGGCCGAGCACCAGGCCGCTGTACCGGTTGACCAGGCGGTAGTCGGCTCCGGCAGGCACGATGAACCACTGCTGCCCGACGCCGCTGCCGCTGCTGACGGTCGGTGCGGCACCCCAGGCGCGCCCGGCATTGCCGCCGGCGTCCACGCCGAGGTGCGTGCCGGTGGCGGCGTTGGTGATCAGGTAGGAGCCGTCACCGACCGAGGTGAACGACCAGGCCTCCAGGGCGGATCCGGCGGGTGCGGCCAGCGAGGTGGTCGCCGAACCGCCGTTGGCCTGGGCCAGGACCCGGCCGTCGCCGCTGCTGATCCGGTAGGTCTTGGCGGGGTCGAACGGCGCGGCGGCCGGCGTGCTGGAGTCGATGGTGGTGTTCACGTACTCGCCGGACGAGCCGTTGGAGCAGCCGTAGGCGCAGTACGTGCGGAAGTTCTTGCCGACGATGGTGGAGTTGGTGAGGTTGGCGCTGTCCAGGAGCCAGCGGTACCAGGAGGCGGTGTGGTAGCTGCCGGTGTCGCCGAGCAGGGTCCACTTCTGGGTGGCGAGGTTGCTGGTGGCGTAGATCTGCTGCGGGGCGTTGCCGCTCTGGTCGACGCCCTGCGGGGTGCCGATGTACAGGCCCAGGTAGGCGTCGTAGCTGACGTTCATGACGAACAGTGGTGTGGTCGCGGCGAGTGTGCCCGCCGCGACCTGCTGGCTGATCGTGCCGGTGTTCGCGGGGTTGTACTCCTTGGCGGGCGGCAGGTACCCGGTCGGGTTGGCGGCGTCGGCGGGCACCATGTCGCTCTCCAGGCCGCCCGCGCCCGGCTGCGACCAGGCGCCGTCGTACCACTTCTGCCAACTGCCGGGCGCCATCTTGGCGGAGATCGGGGCCCGGGCCACGTGCTCCTGGAAGGCGCCCCAGCCGCCGTTCTTGTCGATGATCCGGGAGCCGTAGAAGACGTAGAAGTAGCCGGAGGCGGTGTCGACCAACAGGCGCTGGTCGCCGTCGCCGTAGTAGTACGTCTGGGCCGGGAACGCCGTGGTGTCGCCGCGCGTGGTGCTGTACGGCGAAGTGATCGCGTGGTCCTTGATGGCCCAGGTGTGCCCCTGGTCGGTGGATTCCGCGTAGTCGATCGCGTCGTAGTGGAGGCCGTCGCCGAACGGCTGCGGGGTGAACTCGTTGTGCACCAGGCCGTACCAGTCACCGGTGTCCGGGTCGACCCAGACACCCGACAGGTCGCAGTAGTTGGGCTGTGCGTACCCCGAGCCCGCTGGTGCCGCCGTGGCCGTCAGGCCGGTGGGGGAGTTGTTGCAGCGCCAAGTGGTGTCGTTGTTGCGGTCGTTGGGGTTGTTCGGGTTGACCGCATTGTCGAGCGCGCTGTCGGCGCTTGCGGTGTCGAAGTCGCTGCCGGTGTAGAAGGTCCACTGCCGGGAGTCGGTCGCGCCGTAGAGGGAGTGGGACTCCTGGAAGTGGAAGGAGCCGTCCTTGTCGGTGTAGACGCTGGCCGGGGTGTCGTCGGGGTAGGCGTAGCCGCCGCTGGAGCCGATGGTCACGGTGTACGAGCCGGCGCGTGGGGGCGCCGTCCGCGCGGCGGCGGGAGTCGCGGCGGCGCCGGCGGCCGTGGCGGCCAGTGCCAGGGCGGCCACGGCGCCGCCGAACCGCTGTCGAGGAGTTGACACAGGTACTCCTTTCGAGGTGGGGGTGGCCCGAACGGTACGGCTCTCTTGACCGGTAAAACAAGAGGAAGGTTGCAAAAATCTGCCAAGCTGGGTCGCGATATGCCTCATGGGGCCACGCGAGACGGGGATCTATCGGTGCCGGGAGTTCAAAGCCGCCTTGACCTGCTGTCAAGGTGCGACTATTTTGCGAACGAGAAGTATTGACCGGTCAAATTCGAGGGAACAGCCATGGTGACGATGCAGGACGTGGCCGAGCGGGCCGGGGTCACGAAGCAGACCGTCTCCAATGTGCTCTCCGGGCGGGTCGCGGTCCGGCCGGCCACCGCCGCCCGCGTGCGGGCCGCGATCGACGAGCTCGGTTACACGCCCAACCTGGTCGCCCGCTCACTGGCCACCGGCAGTACCAAGACCGTCGGGCTGTTCGTGCCGACCGTCGTCGGCTCCTTCTACGCGGAGCTGATCGAGGAGGTCGAGGACGTCCTGGAGGAGCACGGCTACCACCTGCTGCTGTGCACCACCCGGCTGGACGGCGAGCGGGCCCGGCGCCACCTCGCCGGCCTGACCAGCCGCTCGGTGGACGCCCTGCTGATCGCCGGCGACAACGACCTCATCGACCACCTGCCGCTGCTCGCCGACGCCCGCTTCCCAGTGGTGCTGTGCGCCTGGGAGACCGAGGCCCCGGACCGGTTCCCCGTGGTCACCATCGACTACGAGCGGGCCGGCTACCTGGCCGGGCGCCACCTGCGCGAGCTCGGCCACCGCAAGGTCGCGGTGCTGGCCAGCCCCAGCCACGCTGTGCGGATCGAGGGCTTCCGGCGGGCATTCACGGCGGACGGGCTGACCGTGCCGGACTCCGCCGTGCACTACGCGCCCGAGCCGACCCCTGCCGGCGGCTTCGAGGCCGCCACCGCCGCGCTGGCCGCCAACCCCGAGGTGACCGCGCTCTTCGCCACCCACGACGTGCTCGCCCTCGGCGCGCTGGAGGCCGCCAGGGAGGCCGGGCGTTCCGTGCCGCAGGACCTCTCGGTGGTGGGGCACGACGACACCCTGGAGGTCCAGGTCGCCAGGCCGGCGCTCACCACGGTGTCGATACCCAAGCGGGAGATGGCCCGGCAAGCCATCGAGCAGCTGCTGCGCGCGATCACCAAGTCGGGCACCCGGACCAACTCGCTGCAGCTGCTCCGCCCCGAGCTGGTGGTCCGGGAGAGCACCGGGCCGGCTGCGGGCTGAAGGGCCCCGTGACCGCAGGGCGGGCATGGCGCGAAGGATCCGGTGACGTCGAGGTGCGCATGGCGTGAAGGGTCCTGCGACGGCACGGCGGCGCCTGCTCCGAAGGGCTCCGCCACGGCCCGGGCGTCCGTGAAACGAATTCGACGGGAACCTCAAGGATTCTTCAGGGAGATACCGGTTCGGAGCTCCAGACTTTGATCACCATTTATGGCCGCATTCGGATGTGAGAACTCTCACTGTGACACGCGGCCGCCGACCGGGTGAATTTCGTCGAACCGGTGCCAGGCACCCGTGAGCATCGTCACGGAGCATTCGAACAGTCGTCGCCCAATGCTCTGACCTGCTACTTTCGCCTATGTCACGGAAGATCCATGAGAATTTGCTTTGATTTCGGCAAGGCGCCCTCGGCGGACCGAAGCGGCTTGGCAAGGTGAATAGCGAAGCTGTCTGCCCGGGATGAACCCCTACCCTCATCTCCCGTGCCGTGTAACGGCGCAGTCGGCGCCGTAGTCGACAGTCCGCGAGTTTGAGGAGTTGCCCGCATGGCTCCGAGCCACAATCCGGTGTCCACCCTGCCCGAACACCGGCCCGCTCGTGAGATCGCCGCCTGGCCCGTCGCCCACCCGGCACCGCCCCGCACCCTGATCGACATCCTGCTGGCGACCGCCGCCGCCTGCCCGCAGGCGCCCGCCCTGGATGCCGGCGGCGTGCTCCTCGACTACCAGGGGCTGGTGCACCACGTCGCGGCCTACGCCGAAGAGCTCGGTCGGCACGGCATCGGCGCCGGCGACCGGGTCGGCATCCGCGTCCCCTCCGGCACCGCCGACCTCTACGTCGCGATACTCGCCGTGCTCTGGGCCGGCGCCACCTACGTACCGGTGGATGCCGACGACCCCGACGAGCGCGCCGAGATGATCTGGCAGGACGCCCAGGTCTGCGCCGTCATCGGCGCCGAGCGCCGACTGGCCATGAGCTCCGTGGTCGGACCCGGCTGCCGAGCCGGCGGCCCCGGCCCCGGCGGAGACGCCTGGATCATCTTCACCTCCGGCACCACCGGGCGCCCCAAGGGCGTCGCCGTTACCCACCGCTCCGCCGCCGCGTTCGTGGACGCCGAGGCCCGGCTCTTCCTCCAGCGGCAGCCGCTCGGCCCCGGCGACCGGGTGCTGGCCGGGCTGTCCGTGGCCTTCGACGCCTCCTGCGAGGAGATGTGGCTCGCCTGGCGGCACGGCGCCTGCCTGGTCCCGGCGCCCCGCTCGCTGGTCAAGGCCGGCACCGACCTCGGCCCGTGGCTGGTCGAGCGCCGGATCAGCGCCGTCTCCACCGTGCCCACCCTGCTCGCGCTCTGGCCCCAGGAGTGCCTGGACCAGGTGCGCCTGATCATCGTCGGCGGCGAGTCCTGCCCGCCCGAGCTGGTGGAACGTCTCGCCGCCCCGCACCGCGAGTTCTGGAACACCTACGGCCCGACCGAGACCACCGTGGTCGCCACCGCCCACCGCATGCTGCCCGGCGAGCCGGTCAGGATCGGCCTCCCGCTGGACGGCTGGCAGATCGCCGTGGTCGACGAGGCCGGCTACCCGGTCGCGTGGGGCGAGACCGGCGAACTGCTGATCAGCGGCGTCGGCACCGCCCGCTACCTCGACCCGGCCAAGGACGCCGAGAAGTTCGTCGCCCACCCCGCCCTGCCCGGCGCGCGGGTCTACCGCAGCGGCGACCTGGTCCAGGCCGACCCGCGCGGCCTGCTGTTCGTCGGCCGGGCCGACGAACAGGTCAAGCTCGGCGGCCGCCGGATCGAACTCGGGGAGGTGGACGCCGCCCTCCAGGCACTGCCCGGCGTCCGGGCCGCCGCCGCAGCCGTGCGCACCAACCCGGCCGGCACGCAGCTGCTGGTCGGCTACCTGGTCCCGCAGCCCGGTGCCGCCCTCGACCTGGCCGCCGCCCGCACCCAGCTGACCGAGCGGCTGCCCGCCGCTTTGGTCCCGCTGCTCGCCACCGTCGACCAGCTGCCCACCCGCACCTCCGGCAAGGTCGACCGCAACGCCCTGCCCTGGCCGCTGCCCGGCCTGGCGGACCGGACCGGGCCGGCCGAGCGGCTCACCGGCACCGCCGGCTGGCTTGCCGAGCAGTGGGAGGCCAGCCTCGGCCTGCCCGTCTCCTCCGACAGCGACTTCTTCGCGCTCGGCGGCTCCAGCCTGGTCGCCGCCCGGCTGGTCTCCGTGCTGCGCACCCGCTACCCGTCGGTCGGCGTCGCCGACCTGTACGCCCACCCGGTGCTGGCCGACCTCGCCGCCGCGCTCGACGAGAAGCACGGCGGCGCCGACCAGGCACTGGGCGGCGCGCCGGCCGCACCCCGTGAAAAGCGCCGGGTGCGCCGCACCCCGCGCCGCGCCGCGGTCGCCCAGAGCCTGGTGCTCGCCGTGCTCTACACCCTGGCCAGCGTGCGCTGGGTGCTGCTCATCGCCGCCATCAACAACCTGATGGGCGGTCACCTCGCCTGGGCGCCGCACACCCCCTGGTGGCTGATCATCGGCGGCCTGCTGCTGCTCGGCAGCACACCGGGACGCGTGCTGCTCGCGGGCACCGCCGCCCGGGTGCTCACCGCCCGGCTGCGCCCCGGCAGTTACCCGCGCGGCGGCCTGGCCCACCTGCGGCTCTGGGCCGCCGAACGGACCACCGCCAGCTTCAACACCGGCGAACTGGCCGGCACCCCCTGGGCCCGCCACTACGCCAAGCTGCTCGGCTGCCGGGTCGGCAAGGGCGCCCATCTGCACGCCGTCCCACCGGTCACCGGACTGGCCGTCTTCGGCGCCGGCTGCTCGGTCGAACCCGGCGTCGACCTGGCCGGCTGGTGGCTGGACGGCGACCTGCTGCACCTCGGGTCCGTCGAGATCGGCGCCGACGCCCGGGTCGGCACCCGCGCCACCCTGATGCCCGGTGCCCGGGTCGGCACCGCCGCCGACGTCGCCCCCGGCAGCTGCGTACTCGGCACCGTGCCGCCGGGCAGCCACTACCACGGCTCACCCGCCCGCCCGAACAGCGAACCGCAGGCCGGCTGGCCCGCTCCGCGCCGCGGCCACGCCGCGTCACGCGCCTGGAACCTCGCCTACGGCCTCGGCATGCTCCTCTTCGGCCTGCTCCCGGTGATCTCCACGGTGCCCGCCCTGTGCGTGCTCTACCCGATGCTCGACGCCGACCACACGCTGCAAGCCGCGCTGCTGCAACTGCTGCCCACCACAGCGCTGCTGACCGCGCTCACGATGTCCTGCTACGCGCTGCTGCTGGTGCTGCTGGTCCGCCTGTTCAGCCGGGCCATCCAGCCCGGCTTCCACCCCGAGCACGGCAAGGTCGCCTGGTGCGTCTGGGCGGTCTCCCGGCTGATGGACACCGCCCGTCGCTCGCTCTTCCCGTTCTACGCAAGCCTGTTCACCCCGGTCTGGCTGCGGCTGCTCGGTGCCAGGATCGGCCGCCGGGTGGAGGCCTCGACGGTGCTCGCACTGCCCGGCCTGATGCGGGTCGACGACGGCGCCTTCCTCGCCGACGACACCCTCATCGCCCCCTTCGAGGTGCGCGGCGGCTGGCTGCGGATCGGGCCCTCGGCGGTCGGCCAGCGCGCCTTCGTCGGCAACTCCGGCATCGTCGGCCCCGGCACCGAACTGCCCGACCGCGCCCTGGTCGGCGTGCTCTCCGACGCCCCCGTGAACGCCACACCCGGCTCGTCCTGGCTCGGCCGACCGGGCATCGAACTGCCCCGGGTCGCCGACGCCGCCGACGAGGCCCGTACCTACGCGCCGCCGCGCCGACTGCTGCTGGCCCGCGCCACCGTCGAACTCTGCCGACTGCTGCCGGTGATCCTCACCGTGCTGCTCGGCGACCTGGTCTTCGGTGCGCTCGAAGCGATCATCGACCAGGACGGCCTGGCTGCCGCCCTCGCCGTCGGCGGCGTGGTGCTGGCCGGCGCCACCCTGGCCGCCTGCCTGGTCACCACGCTCGCCAAGTGGCTGCTGGTCGGCAAGTTCCGCTCCGGCGAGCACCCGCTGTGGTCCGCCTTCGTCTGGCGCAACGAGCTCTACGACACCTTCGTGGAGGAACTCGCGATGCCCTGGGGCGGGCAGACCCTGCTCGGCACCCCCTACATGAACATGTGGCTGCGCAGCCTGGGCGCCAAGATCGGCCGCGGCGCCTGGTGCGAGACCCACTGGCTGCCCGAGTCCGACCTGGTCAGCGTCGGCAGCGGCGCCAGCGTCAACCGGGGCACCGTGCTGCAGACGCACCTGTTCCACGACCGGGTGATGCGGCTCGGGCCGGTCGTGCTCGACGAGGGCGCCACGCTGGGCCCCAACTCGATCGTGCTGCCCGGCACCACGGTCGGCGCCGGCGCCTCGATCGGCGCTGCCTCACTGGCGATGCGCGGTGAGGAGATCCCGGACAGCACCCGCTGGATCGGCAACCCGATCGCGGCCTGGCCCGCCGAGCACGCGGCCACGGTGCCGGCGGCCGCGCGAGGACGGCACCGGCACCGGGCGCGGGCCCGGGTGCGAGGCTGACGCGGGATCTCCGCAGGTCAGGCCAGAGGGCAGGCCTGGTCTCAGGCCAGGCCGCCCGTGGCCCGCAGGTTCTGGCCGGTCATCCAGCGGCCGTCCGGTCCGACCAGGAACGCCACCACGTCCGCCACATCGGCCGGCTCACCGAGCCGGCCGAGCGGCGTCATGGCGGGGAGCGCCTTCAGGATGTCCGCCGTCACGGTGCCGAGCAGCAGCTCGGTGTCGGTGGCGCCCGGTGACACCGTGTTGACGGTGATCCCGCGCGCGCCGAGCTCCTGGGCCGCGACCCCCGTCAGCTGCTCCAACGCCCCCTTGCTGGCCACGTACGCCGCGGTCCCGCGCCCGGCCCGCGCCGTCGCGGCGGAGGAGATGTTGACGATCCGGCCGCCGTCCCGCATGGTGCGCGCCGCATGACGGACCGTCAGGAACGCCGATCGGGCGTTCACCGCGAATATCCGGTCGAAGTCCGCCAGTTCGATCTCGGCCACCGGCGTCGGGCTGAAATGCGCCGCGGCATTGTTCACCAGGATGTCCAGGCCGCCCAACTCCTCGTCGGCCAGCGCCATCAGCCGCTCCGCCTGCGCCGGATCGCTCAGGTCCGCCCGCACCGCCAGGGCCGACCCGCCGGCGTCGGCCACCGCACGCACCACCTCGTCCGCCGCGGCCTCGTTGCTCCCGTACCCGAACACCACCCGGGCCCCGTCGCGGCAGAGCCGCTCCACGATCGCCCGACCGATACCGCGCGAACCGCCGGTCACCACAGCGGTCTTCCCCTTGAGCACGATGTCCTCCGTACGCTGCCGAGGGATAGGGTCGAAAGTCGACCATAGACACCGGGGGGCGGATGCGGAAAGCAGTCCTGCTGATCGATGGACGACACCCTGATACCGGATGTCCCGGCCGCCCGCGAAGCCATCGCCGGCACCCTGCGCAGCCTCGGCCTCGCGCCTGACGCGGCCGCGGTGGACGGCGTGCTGCGGGTGGCGCGCGCCAGATGGCGGGCCTGCCCGTACCGGGAGTTGCCAGAGCTCGCCCGGGTGAGCTCCTGGGAGGCGCTGTGGCTGGACCCGTCGGCGGCGGGGCTGCCGGTCGCGGCGGCGCGGTGGGTGGTGGAGTACGGCCGGTCGGTGTGGCAGGACGCCGTCTCCGCTGGTGAGGCCTCCGATCAATTCCGCTGCCTCCGGGCCGAGTTGGTCAGCCCCTTTCCAGAAGTACCCGAGACACTCGCTGAGTTGAGCGCTCATCACGAACTCTGGCTTGCCACCGAAGGCGCCGGCTCGCTGCAACGCCGCAAGCTGGCCCCTCCGGCCTCGCCGACCACTTCGCCCGGATCCTCATCTCGGCCGAAGTCGGCTGCTCCAAGGCCGATCCCGCCTTCGCCAAGGCCGTCCGGACCCACCTTGACGCGACCGGCCGCACCCTCTGCATGGTCGTCGGCGACAGCGCCCGCACCGACCTCGCCCTGGCGGCCCACGGCAGTTGGCCCGCCCTGCACATCTGCGACCCACCCACCTGCCCGGTCAGCGAGCCCGGCGTGCACCACGGCAGGGGGATCGGCGAAGTGGTGCGGTGGTGCGAGTGCCGGCTATTCGAGTTGGCGTGAACACAATCATCACCGCAATTCGTCATGCACACTCAAATTCGCAATCGGATCCCATCGGCAGCCGCCACGGACGGTATCCGGTAACTGCTCCGCACTCGGTTGACCTGGGCCCCTGCACCAACGTGCACTGGAGGGTTGCACACCCGGCCGTCGGGTTTGCCCGAGCGTACCTGGCAGCCTCTGTAGCAGCTGTGTAGGTTCAGAGAAATCACGGCGCCGGATATCCCGAAGTCGTGACCGATTGAAATGAACAGAGGAGATTCCACCATGTCGCACCTGCCGCTGGACGAGCTTCCGTACCACGTCAGCGCCCCCACGCCGGACCTCGACGGCCAGCCCGAGGGGATCGCTCCGATCTACCTGGTCAAGGCCGGGATCGTCGCCGTGGCCATCATCACGGCCATGTGATGACCGCTCTGCTTCATC
The DNA here is from genome assembly GCF_029892145.1 of Kitasatospora sp. GP30. Lineage (NCBI taxonomy): Bacteria > Bacillati > Actinomycetota > Actinomycetes > Kitasatosporales > Streptomycetaceae > Kitasatospora > Kitasatospora sp. GP30. The sequence continues at coordinate 62,430 of NZ_JARZAH010000026.1, read as the reverse complement.
GTATTTGATTCGCTGTTCTCCTGGTTCAGGGGGTCACTCCCCTGAAGCTTTTCCGGCCCCCTGAACCAGGTTATCAACGACCCGCCGAGGAGCCTTGCCGAGGATGAATCAGATGCCAGATATTCTACCGGAAGTCGCGAGGCTCGCGGCACCGAAGGTCGCCCTCGATCCGCGAGCACCCCGTGCTCTGCACGAGCTGGCGTCGGAGGTCTTCCCGATTCTCCGGGAGTCCGGCCCGGAAGGAATTTGGGACTGCCGTCCGGCCTTCCTGTGCTTTCTGGCGTCCGACTTCTTCGTCGAATTCGCCAACTACGAACTGACGAAGGTCACCGAGGACAGGTTCTACCAGTTCACCGACGGGGCCACCGCTGCCGCCATGAACATCGTGCGAAGCGAGAGCTGGCACCTGTCGCTCCGGTTCGCCGGCAAGCAGTCCGCAGACCGCGCAAAGGTGCTCTGGAGCAGCACGGAGCACATGCTCCTCGGCGTCGGGGCAGTGCCGGGCACCGGTCCGCTGAGCTATGGGCTGCTGCAGCAGCCGGCACCGGAGCCGCACGATGTCTTCGACCCGGAACGCGGTCTGATCCACCTGGGCGAGCGGGTACTCGAGCCCGGTGAAGCGGCCGAGTTCCACGCGGGCCGTGATCTCATCGACATCAAGCCCGCCGAGGCTCCCTCGGTCCTGCTCGTCCTGTCCTCGCGCACCGTCGTCCCGTACCGCTGGGAGTACGACCACGACACGCTCTCTCCCGTGCGGATGATGGCGGCCGAGGAGGCGCCCGGACGCCTGAACTCCGTCATCCGCTTCCTCGCGGCAGCGGGAGACCCGTCCTCCCTGCCGAGCCTGCGGGCCCTGGCCGGCCACAGCGACCACACCGTCCGGTGGAACGCCACCCGCGCCGCGTTGGTCCTCGACCAGCGCACCGGAATGGAGCTGCTGGAGCGCGCGACCGAGGATCCCCATCCGCACGTGAAGCAGACGGCTCGACGGTCCCTGCACGCCCTCCTCGGCGATGTCCAGTCCACGACGGCCGACCGCCCAAGCCCGACGCACGACCCGGAGTGAGTGAAGAGCATGGCGTACACGCTGGAAACCGATGAGAACCACCGTCTTGATCTCAGGGACTACATCGACCACGTCAAGAGCGCCGTCGACGTCCGCAACGAGGACTCGATCGTGGACTCCGCCGACGCGCTCCGAGCCCTGAGCAACAACGCGACGGTGCTGGTCGACCTGGTGAACGAGGGCCTGCGCGACGTCGCGGAATTCCAGAGCGGAAACCCGTACGGTGCGCAGTCACTGACCCTCGCGCGCGGCGACCGATGGCTGGTCCGCGCGAACATCTGGATGCCGCAGGCGCGCAGCGCGCAGGCACGGGAGAACGAGGACGTCCTGCACTCGTATGAGCTCCCGCACGACCACGACTTCTCCTTCCTGACGGTCGGTCACATCGGCTCCGGCTACGAGACGTCCATCTGGGAGTACGAGCCGGATCAGGTCAAGGGCTACCCGGGTGAGCCGGTGGACATGAGGTTCCTCGAACACACGTCACTCGGTCCGGGAAAGGTGATGTTCTACCGCGCATCGCGCGACATCCATGTGCAGCACTATCCGAGCGAGATCTCGGTCTCGCTGAACCTCATGGTCGTCAACCCGGAGACCCGGCAGCCGAACCAGTTCCTCTTCGACATGGAGAAGGGCACGATCAGGTCGTACCTGAACGGCAGTGAGGAGTACGGCCCTCTCCTCGTCTGCGCCCTCGCGGGCCATGTCGGCGACGACCGTACCGTGGACTTGCTGGGCAAGGTCGCCGAACGTGACGCCCGACCGCAGTTGCGCTTCCGTGCCGTGGAGGCGCTTGCCCAACTGAGCGACGGCGATCCTCGGATCGTCTTCGAAAAGGCCCTCGCCGATCCGCACCCCTATGTGCACAGCCGTGTCGTGGAGCGCCTCGCGGCACCCTGACCCGGTGGGGTCAAGCTACACATGTTCGGACGGCACCCGGTCGCCGTCAGCACGATGTCGGCAAAGGCCCGCACCCCGGCTGGCCCCCGCGCCCCGGATGTGCAGGTACACCGCCGCCGCTGCCGTCAGCATCGCGATGGCCAGCAGCAGGAGTTGGTAGCCCACGACGGCTATCAGGGCGGCGCCGAGGGCGATGGCGAGGGTTTGGGGCACGGAGAGTGCCAGAGTCAGGGCGGCGTCGGTGCGGCCCATCAGGGTTGGCGGGGTGCGGCGTTGGAAGAGCGTCGTGAGGCCGACCATGAGCCAGGGCAGGCCCGCGCCGATCAGGGCGGCGCCGGTGAGGGCGGCCGGGGTGGCGGGGGCGATCTGCAGCAGGAAGCCGCCGCTGGTCCCCGCCAAGCCCGCTGCGGCGAGGCGCTGTTCGCCCAGGCGGCGGAGGGCTGCGGTGGCGGTGCAGCCGGCGGCGATGGCGCCGGCGCCCTGGACGGTGGTCAGAACTCCCAGAAAGGCGTTGGGGCGGTGCAGGCCTTGGCTGACCACGGCGAAGACGGTGGGTTCGGACAAGCCGAAGGCGCAGACGGCCAGCACGGTCGCAACGGTGAGGTGCCGCAGCTCCGGGCTGTGCCGGATGTGCCGCAGTCCGTCGCCGGCCTCGTCAAGTAGCCGCTTGCCGGACGGCCTTGGGGATTGCTCGGTCACCCGGAGGGCGGCCAGGGTCAGCACGGCCACCACGAAGGTGACCGCGTCACCGATGACCACCGGGGCCGGCCCGAAAGCCGTCAGGAGGCCGGCGCCCAGTAGCGGGGTGATCAGCCGCATGCCCCACTGCGCGGTCTGCAGCGCGCTGTTGGCCGCGCCCAACAGCTCGGCCGGCAGCAGGGTTTGCAGCAGTGCCGTCTGCGCCGGGGTGAGAACGGCAGCGGAGACGCCGTAGCCGACCAGCACCGCGTAGATCAGCCAGACCTGGCCCTGGCCACGCACCAGGAGCAGGAGCAGGACCAGCGCGGCGGTGGCGGCGTTGACGGCGATCAGCAGCGGGCGGCGGCGCAAACGGTCGGCGAGCAGTCCGCCGAGTGGGCTGGCCAATGAGCCTAGGGCGAGCATGAAGAAGGACAGGCCCGCGGCGGCGTCACTTCCGGTGAGCGTCTTGATCCAGATGCCGAGTGCCAGCCACAGCGCGGAGTCACCGAGTGAGGAGAGCAGCTGTCCGGCCAGGTAGAGGCGAGCATCGCGATCGGCCGGCAGGCGGCGCATCCGGCCGTTCACCCCGCCGACTTCACCGAATCGAGCGGGAAGGTGAACAGCACCAGCTCGACGGGCAGACTGCCGGACGGACGCCGGGCCGGGTCGGCCAAGCGGTCCCGGTAGCGGTCCAGCACGGCCAGCAGATCGGCGTTCAACTCCCTGGCCTCATCCGGCGTCACATAGGCCAGATGCTCCATGGCCTCCGTCACCCGCTGCCAGTCCCCTTCGAACCGGGCGCGACGGCTGTTCACCGTGCTGATGCGCTGGAGCCAGGTGTCCCACAGCAGTTGCGACAGCGCACCGGCGGCTGCCGAGCCTTCCGAGTCGGGCTGCACCTCGTCCACCGAGAAGCCGATGTGGCTCCGCCGCCACGGCCGCCGTCGCCCCGGCGCCTCTCCAGCCTCCTCGACGAAGCCGTACTTGGCCAGTGTGCGCAGATGGAACGCGCAGTTGGTCGGTGATTCCCCGATCAGCTCTGCGGCCTCCGTGGCGGTGAGCGGTTCGCGCTGGGCCAGTGCCTCCAGCAGGGCCAGCCGGGTGGGGTGAGCGACGGCCCGCATGGCCTTGGGGTCGGTCAGTCGACGTATCGGGCTTGCGGCGTCGGCCTGTTGAGGCTGCGAGGACTTCTCGAAAGACATGTTTCGAGACGGTACGCTCGAAAGTGTCGGGAGAGCAAGGCACCTGTCGGTACGTCAGCGATGCTGCAGGTCGGTGCTGGGTCTATGATCGGGCAGCGCAAGATCACGTACTGGGGGGTGCGATGCTCAAGTCCGAGGGAGGAAAAGCCCGGAAGGCTTGGCTGAGCTGGCTGAAGTGGCGGGCCGCAGGTGCGGCGCGTCAGGCTCCGCCGATCAGCGCGGTCCGGCCCGGTGACGTCGTGATGCTCAGCAAATATGTCGACGCGGAGTCGCCTTGGCTGGAGACCGACAAGCCGGTGGAGTTGGGGCATCTGGTGGCGGCCGCTGCCAAGCTGGATCGGTCGGCGCAGAAGATCGCGGACCGGCTGAAGGCGCTGGGCTATGACGTGCGGGCGACACCGCCGCAGGACGTCCAGCCTGGCGACCAGCTGCTGGTCAGCTCACGCCTGAACGGCTGGCCGTCCTGGCTGCCCAGCACCGAACTGATCTCGGCAGAGCATGTGTTGCGGGCGGCGGCGGCCACCAACCGTACCCCGGGTGACGTGATGGCCCGGTTCGCGGCGCTCGGCTACCGCATCGCGGACGCCCTCCCCGACACCGCGGCCGGACCGGCTGACCGAGCACTGGTCAGCAGGTACCTCGACGCCGAGTCGCCGTGGCTGGAGGCCGACAAGCCGGTCGAGTTCGGACACTTGGTGGCGGCGGCTGCCAAGACGGACCGCTCGGCGCGCGAGGTGGCGGCGCGCCTGACGGCCTTGGGGTACCGCCTGCCCGAGGTGGACCTGCCGGACGCCTTCCCCGGTGACGAACTGCTGGTCAGTTGCCGCGTGAACGGTTGGCCCCACTGGCTGGCGCCGAGTGCGCCGGTGTCGGCTGACCACGTCCTGCGCGCGGCGGCGATCACCCGCCGCAGCCCGAGCGAGATCGCCGGGCGCCTGTTGGCGTTGGGCTACCGACTCCCGGACGCTCCGCCCGACAGCGCCGTCCACGCCGACGACATCGTGCTGCTCAGCAAGTACGTTGACAGCGATGACCCCTGGTTGGAGACCGACGAGCCGGTCGAGTTCGGGCATCTGGTGGCGGCTGCTGCCAAGACGGACTGTTCGGTGCGGGAGGTGGCGGCGCGGTTGTCGGTGCTGGGGTACCGCGTGCCCGAAGTGGACTCGGCGGATGTCGTCCTGGGTGATGAGCTGCTGGTCAGTTCGCGGGTGAACGGTTGGCCGGTGTGGTTGTCACCGGCCAAGCGGGTTCCGGTCGACCATGTGCTGCGGGCAGCAGTGATCACCGGTCGCACGCCGGGGGAGGTCGCGGGGCGCCTGGCGGCGTTGGGCTACCGGGTTTCGGGCGTCCCGCCCCAACTCCGCGGTCGCAGCCGGTGACAGCATGCTGCTGAGCAGGTACCTCGACGCCATGTCGCCCTGGTCGGAGACGGACAAGCCGGTCCCCGCCGAGCACATCGGAAAAGCCGCCGCAGCCACCCGCCGCGACCGCGACTAGGGGCGGCCCGCCTGGCGCTCCTGGGCGACCCGGTGGGTGGTGGACGACACGCTGGAGTGGGGAGAGGCGGAGTGGTGGGCGCTCAACCTGCTCGTCGGCGTCGACCTGCCCGCCGGACCGCCACCGGCGGGGTTCCTGCATGGTGACGAGCAACTGCGGGGCTGGCTGGACGAACTCCGGCGCCGGCGGATGAGCTGAGAAACACCCTGGTCAGGTGGGGTGGCCAGGCGCTACCTTGTGCCGCGTGATCAACGAGACCGGCGTGTTGCCGCCGACCGTGTACCCGTCCGACAAGCGGCGGGTCGTCCTGATGCTGCTCGGCGCGCTGGCCTTCGTCGCGCTGGGCGTGGGGTTGCTGATCTGGCACGGCTCGGTGAAGGCGGTGATCGGCGGAGGGTTGGCGGTTCCGTTCTTCGGGGCCTGCGCGGTCCTGTACGGGATCCGACTGGTGAAGGGCCGGCCGGAGCTGATCATCGACCAGGCCGGAGTGGAACACGCTCAACTCGGGCGGATCGCCTGGCAGGAGATCGCCGGGCTGCGGATCCGGGAGATGACCGTGCGAAGCGCCAACCAGCGCTTCATCGAGCTGCTGCTGCACGACCCCGCCGGCTACCTGGCGCGCGCACCGCGGCTGGTGAGGATGACCGCTTCCGGCAACCGTGGTCTGGGCTTCGGCCCGGCGAACATCTCCGCCAACACGCTGCCGGTCGGCCCGGAGGAGGTGATCGCAGCGATGCTGCGCCACCACCCCCAGCTGGCCGTCTACCGCTGACGCCGTTTCAACCAGGCAGGGAACACATGCCCCCGATCGACCCCGTCGTCCCACCCGGCCGCCTCGCGATACCGCCGCACCCCGAGCTCAGCCTGCCCACCGGCCATCTCCTGCGCCCCTGGCGCGAGGCTGGCGACGGTGATGCCCGGGCCCTGCTGACGGCCGCGCAGGACCCGGCGATCCAGCAGTGGAACCTGTTCAGCGTGGACTCCCTGGCGGACGCCCGCCGCCGGATCCAGCGCATGCATGAGCGCCGCCAGGCCGAGCAAGCCGCCATCTGGGCGATCGCACACCCGGGCGCCGACAGCCTCGCCGTCGGCCTGATCGGCTGGCGCGAGCTGGACCTTGCGGGCGGCAGCGCCGAGATCGTCTACTGGCTGCTGCCCGAGGCCCGCGGCGGCGGTGTCGCGGTGGCGGCGGTGCGCCGGCTCAGCCAGTGGGCGCTGGACGAGCTCGGCCTGCATCGGCTGGTGCTCTGCCACTCGACGGCGAACCCGGCCTCCTGTCGGGTGGCGGCCAAGGCCGGTTACGCCCTCGAAGGCACCATGCGCAGCGCCCTGCTGCACGCGGACGGCTGGCACGACCAGCACCTGCACGCCCGCATCAAGGGCGACGTCTGACACGTGTGGACCCCGCAGGTGCAGCAGGTGCCAGCAGGGCCTCTACCTTTCGCCGACCGCCGCCTCCCACGCGGCACGGGTCATGCGGAACTCCATGAGCGGCATGCCGTACCAGCGCTCGGTGACACCGGCGTCGGCCATACCGAGGCGGCGGCAGACGGCCGCCGAGCGCTGGTTGTCGGGCCGGACCACGGCGCGGATCTCCGCGAGGCCGTCGCCGAAACCCTTGGCGAGGGCGCCACGGGCGGCCTCCGTCGCGAAGCCGTGACCCCAGGAGTCGGGGTGCAGATGCCAGCCGACCTCGACCACATCGGTCGGTCCGTCGGCGTCCGTCATCGGCAGCAGCAGCACCGTCCCGGCGACCGCACCGGTGTCCCGGCGTTCCAGCGCCCACGCCCCGAACCGGGGATCCTCGGCGCCGCGCAGCCGGCAGCGCTCGATGAACACGGCCGCCTCGTCGGGCTTTTCGTAGGCGCGCGGGGTGCTGCCGAGCCACTGGGCCACCTCCCAGCGGGAGTAGAGGTCGAACGCCCGGTCCTGATCGGCGGGGTGCCACTGACGTACCGTCAGGCGACCGGTGGCGTAAACGGTTTCGGGCTGCGGCATGCGGGAGCTCCTGGAAAAGTGGTTGCCGGGTAGGACTGCCGCTCAGGCCAGCAGGAATCCCGCCGCCTGCTCGGCGGACATGTCGTCCGGGATCGCGGCGAGCCGGTCCGCGATGCCGCGCTTGCCGGTGAACCGGCCGAGGTCCTTGACGCAGGCCTTCGCCTCGGCGTCCGAGCCGAAGTCCCAGACCAGCAGGCGGTGCACCATGGCGACCGCCTCGACCGGGCCCAGCCCGGCGCTGTCCGGAGTGCCGGTGAGGTGGCGGAACGTCGGTACCAGGCGGGCCAACGCGCAGCGGGCCTCGCCGAGCAGCGGATGGCCGGCCGGCAGGTTCTGCTGGATCCACGGGACCAGCGACTGCAGCTGCTGGACGGCGGGGAACACCTCGCCGGCCCGCGCCAGATTGGTGGCCATCCGCACCTGCACCGTCAACACCCGGGCGTCCTGGGCGCCGTGCGCCATGGCGAGGGCCGGAACCAGCTCCTGGAACCGCTGGACGGCGGTGCGCGGGTCGCCGTTGTTGCCGATCGCGGTGGCCAGTTCGAGATGGGTCACCAGGGTGTCGGAGTCGGTCGGGCCGAGGTGCTGGGTCATCTCGGTGACCACCTGGGCGAGCAGGTGGACGGCAGCGCCCGGGTTGCCGGCCGCGTCGTGCTGGCAGGCGCGTTCCCGCCAGGCGATCAGCGCGTCACGGTCGAACCGGCCGAGCACCGCCGTCATCTCACGGGCCACCAGCTCCAGCAGATAGCCGGTCGCCTCGTCCGAGGGGGCGTCGGCGGCGGCCGCCCGCAGCCGCAGCAGCAGCGCCCGCACGCCGCCGTCCTCCGTGGTGTCGGTGTCGGCTCCCGCCGGGGCGGCGTCCTCGTCCGTGACGGGAACGGCGTCGGCCGGTATCAGCCTGGCGGCCGCGGCGTGGGCGGGGCCGAACGCGCCGGACGGTTCTACGGGGACGGACACGGGTGACCTCATCGGATGCTGGGTGGATCGGCAGGGGCACGCGGGACGTGCGGGAACATTCTGTCGTGCGCCGGGCGGGCGCGGCCACCCGTCCGGCGATCACGCCCCAGCGCCCCAGCGCCCCGGCGGCCTGGCGGCCTGGCGGCCCGTCAGGCGCTCGGATCCCGCAGCCCCACGCAGTCGAAGGCCCAGAACGGCTCCGAGTACACCAAGGTCCCGGTCATCCACGGCTGGTAGGCGGTGAGCTTGGCCACCTGGAAGGCGGCGTCGGGGATCCGCAGCGAGGGCGAGCGGAAGCCGAGCGGGCTCGCCGGCTCGAAGCCCCGGGAGCCGTAGTAGCGGGGCGAGCCCTCCAGGAACACCAGCGGCGCCCCGGTCTGGTCGGCGGCCGTGAGCGCGTGCCGGATGAGCCGGGTGCCGATCCCGCGACCCTGCGCCTCGGGCAGCACGGACAGCGGGCTGAAGGACAGCACGTCCACCAGCCGGCGTGGGGCGTCCAGGCGGACCGCGCTCAGCATGACGTGGCCGACGATCCGCTCGTCGGCCACGGCCACGGCCACGAAGGAGAGCGGCGCGAGTGCGGCCGGCGCCGTGCGCAGGGCCGCGACCAGCCCGGGGACCCGCTCGGGGCCGTCGAAGGCGCGGGCCACCAGCTCGTGCACGGCGGGCTGGTCGGCGGCGGTCTCCGGGCGGATCGTGAGTGGGCCGAGCGGTGACAGGTCAGCTGAGGTCATGCAGGCGAGGGTAGGCGGGGGCCTGTCGCACCGCGAGGCGTTTTCTGCCGATCGCGCTCACGGTACGGCGAGGCGTTTTCTACCGATCGTGCTCACCGCCCGGCCGCCTGCGCCAGCAGCGCCGTGAACTTGCCCCGCAACCCCGCCTCGGCGGCCCGCAGCCGGCCCTCGGCCGCCTCCCGCCAGCCCACGTCCTCGACCAGCGCGCTGCGGGCGGCGCCCAGCATCCGGTGCACCTCGGCCGGCTGCGGACCGCCGAGGCCGCGATACCGGGAGATCATCGCGGCCGGGTCCAGCGCATCCCGGAACTGCGGCTCGGTCAGCGGGAGTTCGGCCTCGGCCTCGGAGAATCCGACAGCGGTCTCCCGATACAGCCGCCGCACATCCGCGAAGTCCAGCTGGTCGATGGTCAGTTGCTTGCCGCGCCCGTGGGTGACCAGCGCCGAGGCGAACTTGTGGCCGATGTGGAACGGCACATCGGCCTTCTGCTGCAGCACATTGGCCAGTTCGGACGTGGTGGACCAGTCGCCGCGCACCTCGTCGAGGGCAGCCTGCTCGTCGAGGCGCAGTGCGGCGGCGATCGCGTCGACCTCGGCCAGCAGGGCCAGCGCGCGCTCCAGGGTGCGGGCCGCCTCGGCGCGCTTGTAGTCGGTCAGCCCGGAGGCGACGTTGTGCGCCGCCATCGCGGTCGACACACCGTCGCCGACCACCTCGCTGGCCAGCAGGCGGGCCCGGTTGAGCGCCACCGGGTTGCGCTTCTGCGGCATCAGGGTGCTGGGGGCCAGCAGGCCGGTGTCGTCCAACACGATCCACGGGCGGGCGTGGTGGTACTGCGCATGGATGTCCTGCACCAGGGTGCCGATCGACAGGGCCAGCGCCATCGCGACCGAGGCGACCTCGAACCCGACGTCCACGGGCGAGAGTTGGGCCGCATCGAAGGAGTTGTGCACGGTGTCGTCGAAGCCCAGCAGCTCGGCCAGCCGAGTGCGGTTGACCGGGAAGCTGGAGGTCGCCAGCGCGGCCACGCCCAACGGCGAGGAGTTGACCCGGGGATAGGCCTCGGTCAGCCGGGCGGCCGAGCGGCGCAGCGTGGCCTCGTAGCCGAGAAGCAGATGCCCGAAGGTGACGGGCTGGGCCTGAACTCCGTTGGTGTAGGCCGGAACGATGGCGTGCTGGTACCGCTCGGCGATGGCCAGCAGCCGGCCGCGCAACTCGCCGAGCGCTCGGTGGACCAGCAGCAGCCGGTCGCGCAGCAGCAGCCGGTGCACGGTGGCGAGCATGTCCTGACGGCTGCGCCCGGAGTGCATCCGGGAGGCGTCCGGACCGACCAACTGTCGTACCAATGGCTCGACTTGGAGGTAGTCGGTGGGCCGGTCCGCGCCGGGCTCGGCGGCGTCGGCGATCACCTGGGCGATCGCCGCGGCGGTCCGGGCGCCGATCTCTGCCGGCACGATGCCCTGTTCGACGGTCATCACCGTCGAGGCCTGGTCCAGGGTGCAGAGCCAGAAGAAGGTGTCGCGGCTGCTGAGCAGAGCTGACGGGTTCGGGTCGGTCATCTGGACTCCTCGACGGGGCGGCGCCGGTCGGTGGTGGTCGACCAGCTCAGGCGGGCGATGACGATGGCGAGGCCGGTGACGGCCGCCAGCAGGGCGGCGCAGGCGGTCCAGCCGCCGGCGGCGTAGACGGGGGCCGGGGCGACGGCGCCGACGCTGCCCCCGGCGTAGTAGCCGGCCAGGTAGAGCCCGACCGCGCCGGAGCGGGCGGCCCGGCCGGCCGTCGCGGCGTAGCCGATCGCACAGGCCTGACCGGCGAAGACCCCGGTGCAGGAGGCCGCCAGGCCGGCGACCACGGTGGGCGTGGTGGGGATCAGGGTGAGGCCGAGGCCGATCAGCGAGACCAGCCCGGCCACGGCGAATGCGCGCAGCCGCCCGAACCGGGTGATCAGCCGGCCGGCGAGCGGGGTGGCGACCACCGCGATCAGGAAGACCGCGAACACCGCGCCGCTCTGCAGGGTGCTCAACCGGAACGGCGGGCCCTCCAGGCGCAGGCCCGCATAGGTGAACGCGCCGACCTGCAGGAACAGCAGCGCGGCACCGACCAGGCAGGTGCCCAGCAACCGCGGGTTGCCCAGGTGCCCGCCGATGCCGTGCAGGCCGGCCAGCAGCGAGCGGGAGCGCTCGAAGTGGCGCTCGGCCGGCAGCCACCGCCAGGCCGCCAGCAGGGTGACCAGCAGCACGGCGGCCAGCGGCAGGAACGAGGCGCGCCAGCCGGCGTGCGCGGCGGCCACCCCGGCCAGGAACCGGCCCAGGAAGCCGCCGAACGCCGTGCCGGAGACGTAGAGCGCGTTGGCGGCCTGGGCCCGGGCGCCGTCGTACTCCTCGGCGAGGTAGGCGACCGCCACCGCGAAGACGAACGGGATGAGCAGGCCCTGCGCCAGCCGCAGCACCAGCAGGGCGGTGAAGCTCCAGGCGGTGGCCAGCGCCAGGGTGGTGACCAGCGAGGCGCCGATCGCCGCCAGGATCACCCGCCGCCGCCCCAGCCGGTCGGAGGCCGAGCCGGCCAGCGGGGCCATCACGGCGACGCCGAGGGTGGTCGCGCTGATCGTCCAGGTGCTCTGGCCCAGTGGCACGTGCAGGTCCCGGGACAGCACCGGCAGCAGCGGCTGGGTGGAGTAGATGTTGAGTAGCGCGCACACCCCGAGCAGGAAGACGGCGCACTTGGCCGGTGCCGTCAGCACCCGCCCCACGGCCGGCGCAGTCGGTGCGATCGCCGGCCCGGCGGTGTCGGCGACGGGCTGCACTACGACCGGTCCAGCAGCCAGGTCAGATGGCGCCGCACGGCCGGCCACTCGCTGTCGATGATGCTGTAGTAGCAGGTGTCGCGCACCGTGCCGTCCGCCAGGATCAGGTGGTTGCGCCGGATCCCCTCGAACCTGGCGCCGAGCCGCTCGATCGCCCGCCGGCTGGGTGCGTTGAAGAACGCCGTCCTGAACCCCACGGCGATGCAGTCGGCCTGCTCGAAGGCGTGGCCCAGCAGCAGGAGTTTGGCCTCGGTGTTCAGCCCGGTGCGCTGCACGCTCGCGCGGTACCAGGTGTAGCCGATCTCCAGGCGGCGGTTGGGGGCGTCCACGTTCATGTAGCTGGTCATGCCGGCGATCCGGCCCTGGGCGTCGAGCACGGTGAACGGCACCATGGTGCCGGCGGCGGCCAGGTCGAGGCGGCGCTCGATCTCCTGGCGCATGCGGTCGGGGGAGGGCACGGCGGCGAACCAGGTGTCCCAGACCCGGCCGTCCTGGACGGCCTCGACCAGCCCCTGCTCGTGCTCGAACTCCAGTGGGATCAGCGAGACATGGCGGCCGGTGACGGTGAACGGGTCGATCCAGCGCAGGCGCTGCGGGGCGACGGTCACGGTGCGACTCCTTGGACGGGAAGGGGGTTGGCGCGGTGCGCGACGGTGTGGCGCAGGTGCTCGGCCATGGCCCGCACCGCCGCCTCGGCGTCGGCGGTGACCCGGGAGTCGACGCCCGGGGCGGGCAGCATGTTGGTGAAGTAGTGGGCGCCCTCGGTGGGATGGCCCAGGGCGCAGAAGTTCGGGGTGATCGTGCCGTCCGCCCGGACCAGCCGGCCGACCTGGTCGATGTCGAAGCCGCCGGGGTGGAACCAGCCGTTGGTGAACGGCCGGGCGTGGCCGCCGGCGAGCAGCGACCGGGTCAGCGGTGCGGTGTCCCGCTCGGGCAGGAACGGGTCCACACTGGCGCCCACCAGCACGTCGCAGTGCACCGGCGGTGATGACTGGACCGCGCCGGTGATGGCGAACTCGGCGCGCTCGGAGTCGAGTCGGAGCGAGCCGCCGGGGCCGGCGCCGAGTTGCAGCACACCGGCGGCGAACAGCGCCCGCCACTCGCGGGACCGGTGCGCCGGGGGACCAGCGGCGACGGCGTTCAGCAGCGGGGCGTACACCTGGCAGAACTGCTCGTGGGAGCGCGGGGTCAGGCCGCGGTGCTCCACCGCATGGCGCAGCTCGGTGCGCAGGTCGCGGATCGCGTCGGTGGCGGCCTTCAGCGGGCTGGTCAGATTGCCTGCGGCGGCCTGGCGTTCGTCCGCCGTCAGGAAGTCGACCAGGTCCTGCTGGTGGGCGGCCACGGTGCGGGGGAACCGGTGCTCCCGGGGGCGCAGCAGCGCCGCCACGTCTGGGAGCGGTCCGCCGGTCGCCTCGGCGGCTTCCCGAAGGTCGGCCGTCAGAAGCGGTAACAGGTGCTGCTCGAAGTCGAGTTGGCCGACCTCGGCGCGCAGGGCGTCGATCGCCTTCAGAGTCAGGTGGGCGGCCTGGTGGACGTCGGTCGGCCGCTTCTGGTTGACCGCCCGGGGCGCGAAGATCCGGCCGCTGCGCGAGTACACCCGCAGGCGTGGCTCGGCCCCGCTGGGACGGTAGACCAACTCGCCGTCCGGGCCCGGGAGGAAGCGTCCGCCGCGCCCCGTGGTCAGGGCCGCCACCGTGTCGATGGCCGACAGGCTCATGCCGCGCACCGCCACCCGGCTGCCGGGCTCGATGGTGTCGAGCTGGTGCAGTGGATAGCAGCTGCGCAGGTAGCGCAGATCGGGGTTGGACCGGCGGTGGTCGGCGACGAACCGCTGGATCCGCTGGTCCTCCTCGGTGGGTTGGTTGGTGCCGTGGCCGGTGGTCAGGAAGACGAAGTCCACGGCGAGCAGCGAGCCGTCCGACAGGTGCAGCACCCAGGAGCCGTCGCGCAGGGTGCGCGCCTGGTGGGCGCCGGCTCGGTGCTCCTGGATCCGCACGTTGGGCGGGGCCTGGCGGCGCAACCGCCGGTAGGCGAAAGCGAGATAGCGTCCCAGGGTGCCGCGCGGCAGGTAGCTGTCGGCGGCGGCGCCCGCCCAGTCGGCGAGGCTGGGGCCGGCGATGGGCCGTCCGGTCGCGGACCGGTCGCCGGTGCGGAACATCGTGACCTGTCCCGCGATGGTGTTCATGAGCAGGTAGTTCGGCTGGTCGGGGAGATGGACACCCGCTCCGGGCGGGTGCGGGTCGATCAGATGAACCGTCAGGGAATCCCAGTCGGTGTGTGGTTGGCCGCAGATCCGTTCCAGGATGCTGAGACCGCGCGGACCGCCGCCGACGACGGCTACCGAGACGTGCATGGAAGCCACGCTCCAGAGTGATGACGTGGTGCGAGTGGGGTCGTGAATGCGCGGCAACGCGCATGAGGGGCCTGAGGAAGGCGATCAGGGGATGGTGGGAGTGGTGGTCATCCAGCGCTGATCGGGGCCTCACCATAGGCAGGCGCACGGATGGCGGACCAGCTGGGTTCCAGCCAAGAGACCTGCCCGCTTTCGGCCATCGGGCGGCAAATCGCAAGCTCCGACGGCTGTTTCACGGGCGCGGTACAGACCACGGCGAAGGCGACGTTCAAGTGCGGGGCTGGGGCCGCTGAGGGTGGTGGGGAGCGTGGTGGCGGTGTGACGATACCGGACCGGAGCCGAAAGCCGAACGCCCGCAGGGGAGTTCCGCGGGCGTTCGCCGATCGTCAGGAGGCTCTCAGCCGGCCAGCTGGGCTTGGAAGACGGCCGGGTTGAAGTAGGCCTTGAGTTCCCGGATCAGCCCGTCGTCGTCCAGTTCGTAGATGTTGATACCGGACCAGTTGACCGGGCTCCCGTCCTTGGCGACGGCGGCGCCGCGCCAGGAGACGGCGGTGTGGCGGCCCACGGTGTGGGCGGTCAGCGGGGTCAGGCCGAGGAACGGGTCGAAGTTCGGCAGGATCGAGCGGATGAACTCCTCGATCGCGGGGCGCCCTTCGAAGGGCGGCTGCCCGACCGGGTCGTGGAAGACGCCGTCCTCGGCGAAGGCGGCGGCCCACGCCGCCGCATCGCCCGACTGGGACTCGCGGAAGAACTGCAGGACGGCGGGCGGCATGGCGGGGAAGGTCATCGGGGTCTCCTCGTGCTGGTGATGGTGGTGGATCAGGTGTGAACTCGGCCGGGCCGCACCCGGATCGGGCGGGCGAGCCAGATGTGCGCGCCCAGCGCGACGGCGGCGGCCAGGGCGATCAGGGCGCAGACGCCGCCCCAGCCGAACGCCGCCTGGGCGCGCACGCCGAGCGCCGATCCGGCGCTGCCGCCCAGGAACGAGCAGGTCATGTAGGCGGTGTTGAGGCGGGCTCGGGCCTCGGGGCGCAGCGCCAGAATGCGGGCCTGGTTGGCCACTTGGTTGCCCTGGACGGCGATGTCGAGCAGCACAAGACCGGCGATCAGCGCGGCCAGCCCGGCGATCCCCCCGAGGCCGCCCAGGCCGAGCACGGCGGCCGCGAGGAGGGCGCCGAGGATGCAGCCGAGGTTGACCCGGTCGGGGCCGTGCCCGTCGGCGAGCCGCCCGGCGGCCGGTGTGGTGAGCATGCTGGCGGCGCCGATCAGCGCGAGCAGGCCCACGGCCTGGGCGCCGAGGCGGTAGGTGGGGCCGGTGACCAGCAGGGCCAGCGCCGTCCAGGCCGCGCTGAACCCGGCGAACAGCGTGGCCTGGTAGAGCGCGGAGCGACGCAGCGCTGGCTCGCTCGCCAGCAGGCGCACGGTCTGGGCGAGCAGGGCGGGGTAGCGCTCGGTGCCGGCGGGGCCGGGCCCGGGCGGCAGGGCCTTGGCGAGGACGACGGTCAGCAGGGCGGTGAGCGCGGCCGCGATCAGATAGGGGGCGCGCCAGCCGAGCGCGCCGCCGACGGTCGCCCCGAAGGTGCGGGCGAGCAGGATGCCGCCGATCAGTCCGCCCTGCAGGGTGCCGATCACCGCGCCGCGCCGCTCGGGGGCGACCAGGCCGGCGGCCAGCGGGATGAGCAGCTGCGGCACGACGGTGGCGGCGCCGACCACCGCGCCGGCGGCGAGCAGGAAGCCCAGCGAGGGGGCCAGGCCGGCCGCGAGCAGGGCGGCGGTGGTGGCGGCGAGCAGGGTGCCGATCAGCGGCCGCCGGGGCAGCCGGTCGCCGAGCGGCACCAGCAGGAAGATTCCGGCGGCGTACCCCAGCTGGGCCACGGTGGCGACCGTGGCGGCGGTGGCGGGGGAGACGGCGAAGCCGTGGGCGATCAGCGGGGTCAGGGCCTGCGGGAAGTAGACGTTGGCCACGGCGACGCCGCAGGCCAGAGCCATGATCAGCGGAAGCCGGGGGTGCGGGGGTGTGGGCATGGCAGGGCGGGCCCTCCATTGAGCGAACTGGTTGGTTCGGAACGCCACGAGGCTCACACGGCGGTGGAGCGGATGTCAAACGAACTGGTTCGTTCGAACTGGGGCAAGCATCGGGCTCGGGCTCGGGCGCTGGCTCGGGCTCGGGCTCTGAAACGAACCAGTTCGTTGCCTACTCGGCTAGCATGCATCCGTGGCATACGACTCCCAGGCGACCAAGGCCCGCATCCTCACCGCAGCCGCGGCCGAGTTCGCCGAGCACGGTGTTGCCGGGGCCCGGGTGGATCGGATCGCCGCCGCCGCCCAGGCCAACAAGCGCGCCATCTACGACTACTTCGGCGACAAGGACCGGCTCTTCGCGGCCGTGCTCGAGCAACTGCTGACCGAGTTGGCCGAGGCCGTTCCGCCGACCGGCGAGGACCTCGGGGAGTACGCCGGCCGCCTCTTCGACTACCACCTCGCGCACCCCCAGGCATTGCGGCTGCTGCTCTGGGAGGCACTGGAGCTGGGCGACCGGCCGGTGCCCGACGAGCCGGGGCGCACCCGCCACTACCAGGACAAGATCCGAGCGGCCGAGGGCAGCGGTGAGGGTGATCCGCGCACCCTGCTGTTCTTCGCGCTCGGCCTGGTCGGCTGGACGCTGGCCATGCCGCAGCTGCGCCGGATGATCCTCGACGCGGGCACGGACGCCGCAGCCGCAGCCAGTACGGACCTGTCCCGGCTGCGCCCGGCCGTGGTCGCGGCCGTCCGAGCGCTCGCCGAGGCGAGGCAGCCGTCGGCCTGACGCTCGGTCAGTGATCCTTAACCGTTGGCTTGATCGACTGCCGCGTCGATACGATCATGGGATGACCAGCCACTACCTTCTGCACGGCGACCGCGTCGCCATCCGATCCCTGCGGCGCGACGACCGGGACGAGTTCACCCGGCTGGCTCAGGAGAACGCCGAACGCCACCACCCCTGGCTGGCCCCGCCGCGCACCGACGCCGAGTTCGACGCCTACATGACGCGGCTGGAGGAGCCCGTCCGCGCGGGCTTCGCGATCTGCCTGCCGGACACCGGCGCGATGGTCGGCTACGTGTCCGTCAACAACATCGTGCAGGGCGCATTCCGCTGCGGGGCGCTGGGATACGGTGCGTTCGCGCACGGGCGTGGGCTGGTCACCGAAGGCGTCGGGCTGGCGGTGCGGCACGCCTTCGGTCCGCTCGGACTGCACCGGTTGGAGATCAACGCCCAGCCGGCCAACACCAAGTCGATCACCGTGGCCAAGCGGCTCGGCTTCCGCCTGGAGGGCCTGTCGCCCGACTTCCTCTTCATCGACGGCGCCTGGCGCGATCACGAGCGCTGGGCGATCACCGCCGAGATGCTCGAGGCCGCCTGACGCAGCGTCGACTCGCCGCGCTGACCGGGTCGAACTCGACCCGGTCAGCGCGGCGCTCCGAGCCCGGCAGGCCGGCCCGGGACGGCAGCGGTGTGTGCGGGCCATCGACGGCGGTCGGTGACGACCCCACGCCGAGGGCGGCCAGCGCGAAGGCCGCGGTGAGAGCCCGGACGGCATCGGCCCGCTTGACCAGGTAGGGGCCGCCGCCGGCTGGCTGCACCCCGCGCACCCCCGTTGACCTGCACCAATTCCACTATCGCCTCGCGCCCACTCGGCCAGGCCGACGCCGCATCGACGAACCACGCATGAGGACGACCGACCCCGGCCACCCAGCAGGACACAGGCGGCGCGGCGCCCTATAGGGCATCCCGGCCGGCGACACGCCGCACTCCGTGCCCGTGCACCCGGACGGCCCACGCCGCAGGCGGCCGTTTTCGCGATGCTGCGCTGCTCCTGGTGACCTGGAGGACGGCAGGGCGCCGATGCTGACGGGTCGGCGGATTCGGCACCGCCGTCGTGGGAGGCGCGAGGTGGATGAGCTCGATGCGGATCGGGTCGAGACCGGTGATGTGACCATCCCCGCGGCGCGAGTCGCCACCGACGCGGCGGCGCAGACCGGCCACGGCACCGGTAGGCGTGGCCGGTTGCGCGGGCCGAGCGCGGCGGATGCGGCGGTGACCGGCGCGACGACCGGCGATGCCACCCCCTGGCGTGACCGACTGGGCGGGCCGAGCGCGGCGGATGCGGCAGCCGGGTTGATCACGGCGCTGTTCAGCGTGCCGGAGGGCATGGCGTACGCGGCGATGGCGGGCTTCGACCCGGCGGCGGGGCTGTACACGGGGGTGTGGCCGGCGGTGGTGGGCTCGCTGCTCGCGCAGACACCGCTCATGGTGACCACCCTGACCAGCGCCATCGCCCTGACCTCGGGCGGGGCGCTGCGGCAGGCCCGGCTGGATCCGACCGTGCCCGGCAACGTCGCGGCGCTGACGTTGCTGGTCGCGCTGGCCATGGCGCTGTTCGCCCTGCTGCGCCTGGGCTCGCTGCTGCGGCTGGTGCCGGCCGGGGCGATGACCGGCTTCTCGGTGGGCATCGCGCTGCAGATCATCACCGGGGCGCTGCACGACGCGACCGGGTTCCGGGCGCACCAGCACAACCGGCTGCTCCGTGTGCTGGCATGGGCGGCGCACCCGGGCGCGTGGTCCATGACGGTGACCGCGGTGGCGGTGCTGACCGTGCTGGTGTGGGCGCTGGCCCACGTACTGCCGGGTGCGCGGCCGCTCGCGGTGCTGATCGCGTTGGTGGCCACCGCCGCGCTGGTGCACGCCGCCGGGATCGCGGTGCCGCTGGCCGGCTCGCTCGGCCGGATCCCGGACGGTGTGCCGCCGTTGACGGTGCCCGCCTGGCAGGCGATGCCGCGCCTGGTCGGTGGGGCCGGCTCGGTGGCGCTGGTGGCGCTCGCCCAGGCGGCCGGGATCGCCCCGGCACGTCCGTCTGCGGCGGGCGGGCCTGCGGCGGGCCGGGCGCGGGACATGCTGGCCCAGGCGGCGGCGAACGCGGCCGGTGCGTTCTGCCATGCGCTGCCGGCCGGCGGCTCGCTCTCCCGCACCGCGGTGTCCGCCAGCGCGGGCGCCCGCACCCGCTGGGCCGGGGTGGCGTCCGGCTGTGCGCTGGCGCTGCTGCTGTGCGGCCTGGGGGCGGGGGTCGGGCTGATCCCGCTGCCGGTGATCGGGGCGCTGCTGATCGTCATCGGGGCCAAGCTGATCGCCGGGCGGGCAGCCGAGATCCGCGCGGCCTGGTGCGGCGGCCCGGGCGAGCGGGCGACGATGGTCGCCACCTTCCTGGCGTCCACCCAACTGCCGTTGCAGTACGCGCTGTTGCCGAGCCTGCTGCCATGCCTGGCCCGTCTCGCCGCAAGCCGCCGCCGCGCCGCGCCCCACCGCGGCGACACCGAGTCGACGTCTGCGGCCGCACCGGTGAACGGTGGCCGCACCGGCGAGCGGTGACCGGGCGGGCCGGCGCGGGCCGATGCTCCGGGAGGGACCCGTTCGGCCGCCATGAGCCGGGGGAGCGGCTGCGGCCGGCCCGTAGCGACCCGCGTGCGGCCGCCGGCGTAGGGCCGTATGGCCGAGCCCGAGTGCGCCGCGCCGCGAGCGGGCGCAGGCTCGATCGGGATGCCAAGTGGAGGTGCCCGTGAGACTGCTCCTGGTCCATCCGAGCGCGTTGATGTACTCCGAGATCTTCTTGAGGCTTGAGCCACTCGGGCTGGAGCGGGTCGCTGCCGCGGCCCGCGACGCCGGCCACCAGGTCCGCCTCGTCGACCTGCAGGTGACCCGGCGGTCCCGGCTGGACGCGGTCATCGACGAGTTCGCGCCGGAAGCGGTCGGCGTGTCACTGAACTACCTGGCGAACATCCCCGAGGCGATCGACATCGCGCAGCGGGTGAAACAGACCCTGCCGGGTTGCTTCGTCTTCTTCGGCGGCCACAGCGTCTCCTTCGTCGCCGACCACGTCCTGGAGCAGGCCGCCGGCGCGGTCGACGCCGTGGTCCGCGGCGAGGGCGAGCCCGCGATGCAGCCCCTCCTCGAAGCCGTGCGCGACGGCGGGCTGACCACCGTGCCCGGCGTCGTCACCCGCGACGGGCGCGGGCCGATGCCCCGGATGATGCACGGCCTGGACGAACCCCGGCCGGCCCGCGACCTCACCGCCCACCGCCGCCGCTACTTCATCGGCGAACTCGAACCCTGCGCCTCCATCGAGTTCACCCGCGGCTGCCCGTGGGACTGCTCGTTCTGCTCCGCGTGGACGTTCTACGGGCGCAGCTACCGCAAGGCCACTCCCGAGGCCGCCGCCGACGAACTCGCCGCCATCCGCGAGCCGAACGTGTTCATCGTCGACGACGTCGCGTTCATCCGCCCCGAGCACGGCGACGCCATCGCCGCCGAACTCGAACGCCGCCGCATCCGCAAGCAGTACTACCTGGAGACCCGCTCCGACGTCCTGCTGCGCAACCAGGAGGTCTTCGAACGCTGGGCCCGCCTGGGCCTGCGCTACATGTTCCTCGGCATGGAGGCCCTCGACGCCGAAGGCCTGGAGCTGTACCGCAAGCGCATCGATCCGGACGAGAACGTGCGCGCCCTCAAGGTCGCCCGCAACCTCGGCATCAACGTGGCCATCAACCTCATCGTCGACCCGGCCTGGGGCGCCGAACGCTTCCGCATGGTACGGGAGTTCGCCCTCTCGGTGCCCGAGATCGTCCATCTCACCGTGATGACCCCGTACCCCGGCACCGAGATCTGGCACACCGAGTCCCGGCGCCTGACCACCCTCGACTACCGGCTCTTCGACATCCAGCACGCCGTGGTCCCCACCGGCCTGCCGCTGGCGGAGTTCTACCGCGAACTGGTGCGCACCCAGGCGGTGATCAACCGCAAGCACCTGGGCGTCAGCACCGCCCTGGGCGCGGCCCGCATCCTCGCGGGCAACCTGGCACGCGGGCAGACCAACTTCGCCCGGATGCTGTTCAAGTTCAACAGCGTCTACAACCCGGACCGGCAAGTCGCCGACCACCGGCGGCCGGTGCGCTACGAGCTGCCCCTGCCCGTCCGCGCCGCGCCCGGCGACCGGCGCCAGCTCTACGTCCATGCCGCGCCCGCCGCACACCGCCGCCCCACCGCGCCGCCGGTGCCCGACTGAGCTCCGCCGTCGCCAACCCTGCCTTCCGCTCGGATGATCCGCACCATGGGAGAACTCATGCCTGACAACTGGCCGGTGGACGCGGCGGTGCAGCCCGACGGCCACCACCGCCTCGGCAGTTCCGGGAGCTCCGCCGACCTCAGGCGCGTCGGCATCAACCCCGACTACTGGTACCCGATGGCCACGTCCCGCAGGGTGCGCAGAGGCAGGACGTTCGCCGCCGCGTTCGCCGGGGAGCGGATCGCCCTGTACCGCGGCGAGAGCGGGACCGTCCACGCCCTGGAGGACCGCTGCGCCCACCGCCAAGTCCCGCTGAGCATGGGCGTGGTGGAGGGGGACACGCTCCGCTGCTGCTATCACGCCTGGCAGTACCGGGGCGACGGCCGCCTCTCGCAGATCCCGTACCTCTCCAAGGAGACCGAGCGGCCGCCGAAAGGCGTTCGCGCCTACCCCGTCCGCGAGGCGCACGGCCTGGTGTTCGTCTTCCCGGGAGACCCGGAGAAGGCGGCCACCGTGCCGTTTCCCGCACTCCCCGAGCTCGATCCCGCCAAGCACCGGACCATGATGTTCTCGCGGCTGGTGCGCTGCCACTACTCGTTCATGCACGAGAACCTGCTCGACATGAACCACCAGTTCCTGCACCGCGGCATCCTCGGCAAGATCCACCCGGAGCTGCTGGAACGCCGCAAGAGCGCGCGGTCGGTGGAGGCCCGGTACCTCTTCACCCATGCCGGCGGGAAGAGGGACCGCGGAGCCGGGTTCCTCGCCAGCGAGGGCATCGGCGGCAAGGACTCGGCGGACCTCATGACGATCCGAACCGAATACCCCTACCAGAGCCTCGAACTCCTCCCGGAGAACGCCGAACTGCCCTCGTTCTCGCTGTGGGCGGCCTATGTGCCGAAGGACGCCGAACAGCGCAGCAGCAACACCTTCGGCCTGCTCACGATCGCGAAGCCGTCGATCCCGGGGGCCCTCCACCTCGCGTGGCCGCTCATCCGGCGCTTCACCGAGCGGGTGTTCGCCCAGGACCGGACGGCGGTCGAGGCCGAACAGCGGGCCTGGGAGGAGCAGGGCGAGGACTGGAACCACGAGGTCTTCCCGCTGATCCTCGAAGTCCGGGATCTCCTGCGCGCCAACGGAGTTCCGCTTCGCCCGGTCGTGCGGCGCGGCGGGTCCGCGGCGCCGTGCGCCGTCGCCGCGCCGCAGGCCGAGCGCCACCCGGACGGCCCGGCCCTGCCATAGCCGGCGACTCCGGTGAGCGCGGTCAGCACAGCACCCCGGAGCCGCGCCCAACTGACGGGAGGTCTCAGGAGCTCCGGGTGTGGTGGTCCAGCAAGCGGGTGAGCAACTGCACGAACTGGTCGCGTTCGGCCGGGCTCAGCGGCGCGAGCAGTTCGTCGTGGAGGTCGTCCAGGACCTTGTCGAGGCGGCGCAGCCGGTGGCGGCCCTCGGTGGAGATCGTGATGGTGTTGCGGCGCCGGTCGTCGGGGTCGGGTGCCCGCTCGACGAGGTTGCGCTCGGCCAGTTCGTTGAGTACGCCGACCATGTCGCTGCGGTAGATGCCGGAGCGCCTGCTCAACTCCGCCTGGCTGCCCGGCCCGTACTCCTGCAGTGAGGCGAGCACGGCGTAGTGCCACTTGCGGGTGTCGGCCTCGGCCAGTCCGTCGGTGATCAACCGGTCCGACCGCACGGTCAGTTGGGACAGCAGTCGGCTCGCCCGCCGGCGCAGCCTCTCGGGTGTCTGGAGCGTGCCGTCGTCGGGCGGGTCCGCGGCTTCGGCTCTGTTCATGGAGCTCATCCTAGCCATTGCGTTAGTCCCACTAACGATGTACCGTCACTTCCGTCAAAACGTTAGTGTCACTAACGTTGTTGGAGTGGACTCCACGGAAGGAAGATCTTGCCGAGCAAGAACGTGCGGATTCCCACCCCGGACGGCCAGGCCGACGCCTTCGCCGCCTTCCCCGACGGTGGCGGGCGGCACCCGGGGGTGCTGCTGTACCCGGACGCCTTCGGCGTGCGGCCCGTGTTGGAGGAGATGGCCCGCGAACTGGCCGAACACGGCTACTACGTGCTCGTCCCCAACCTCTACTACCGGCACGGCCCGGCACCGGTGGTCGAACTCCCCGCGCACCTCGGGAAAGAGGAGCGGCCTGCGGTTTTCGCCCAGCTGATGCCCTTGATGCAGGCGCACACCACCGAACGTGCGCTGCGCGACGCCGACGCCTACCTGCGGTTCCTCACCATCCAGCCCGAGGTCAGTGCCGGACCGGTCGCCGCGATCGGCTACTGCATGGGCGCCATGCTGGCGCTGCGCACCGCGGCCGCCCACCCGGACCAGGTGGCCGCCGTCGCCGGATTCCACCCCGCCTTCCTGGTCACCGACGCACCCGACAGCCCGCACCACGTCTTCCCCAAGCTCAGCGCCCAGGTCCACCTCGGCCTCGCCGAAGGCGACATGACGCCCGAGTCCACCAGCAAGCTCAATCAGGCCCTGGACGCCGCGGGTGTCGACCACACCTGCGAGATCTACCCCGGCACCGTCCACGGCTTCACCATGTCCGACACCTCGGCCTTCAACCCCGCCGGACTGCAACGCCACTGGGACCGCCTGCTCCCGCTCCTCGGCCGCACCCTGGCCGGCAGCTGACGCTCCGCGCTTCAAGGGAGGCGGAACGGGGAGGCGGAACTCCCTTGAAGCGCGCGGTGATCAGAGGACCTTGGCGAGGAAGGCGCGGGTGCGCTCGTGCTCTTCGAACGGGCGCCGGTGACACCGAAGTTGCCGGTGCCGACGTCGAACTTGCCGCTGCCGAGCGCCGGCAGGATGCTCACGAAGGCCGCCTCCTGCCACTCGACACGGATGCCGAGGACCTTGGCGACGGCATCGGTGATGTCGATGTCGACGCCGGCCGGCTGCTTCGTCGCCGGGTCCGGGTCTGGGTCATGCCTGGAACGCGATCAGCTGGTGGCGGTCCTGCTCGGCGCGGGCCGCCTTCTCCGCGTCCCGCTTGGCGACCTCCTCGCGGACGATCGGGATGACGTACCGGCCGAAGTCGATCGCGTCGTTCAGCAGGTCGTAGCCGCGCGCGGAGAGGACGTCGACGCCCAAGTCGTAGTAGTCCAGCAGCGCCTGGGCGACCGTCTCGGGCGTACCGACCAGGGCGTTGGAGTTGCCCGCACCCCCGGTGGCGGCCGCGGTCGGGGTCCACAGCGCGCGGTCGTAGCGCTCGCCCGCCTCGGCGATCTCCAACAGGCGCTGCGAGCCGGTGTTCTCCGGCCGGTAGCTGCCGTCGGCCGCCGGCTGGTACCGGCGGCGGACCAGCTGATCGCCGTTCGCCTTGCGGGCGTTGATGGCGTCGACGGTCCGGTAGGCCTTCTCCCACGCCAACTCCTCGGTCGGCGCGATGATCGGGCGGAAGGCCACCTGGATGCGCGGAACGTCCGTCCGACCCGCCGCGCGCGCCGCCGCCTTGACGGCCTCGATCTGCTCGGCCGTGCGATCCAGCGGCTCTCCCCACAGGCAGTAGATGTCCGCCTCGGCGCCGCCGGCCGCATGGGCGGCGGGGGAGGAGCCGCCGAACGAGACGTTCGGCCGGGGCTGCTGGACCGGGAAGACGTCGGAGACGAAGTCCTGGAAGCGGTAGTACTCGCCCTCGTGGTCGAACGGCTCCCTGCTGGTCCAGATCTTCTTGACGATCCGGATGTACTCGCGGGTCCGGTCGTAGCGCTGGTCCTTCGTCAGGAAATCGCCCTCGCGCTGCTGCTCGTGGTCATTGCCGCCGGTGATGAAGTGCACGGTCAGGCGACCGCCGCTGATCTGGTCGAGAGTGGCGAACGTCTTGGCGGCGAAGGTGGGGTAGGAGACGTTGGGCCGGTGCGCGAGCAGGATCTGCAGCCGGTCCAGCCTGCCGGCGAGGTACGCGGCCGCCGGGGCGGGGTCCGGAGAGCCGGCGCCGTAGGCGAACAGGACGCGGTCCCAGCCGTTGTCCTCGTGGGCGCGGGCCAGCCGCAGGGTGTAGTCGCGGTCGAAGGCGGCGGTGGTGCGGGCGGTGGTCTCCGAGCCGTCGGCAGTGGCGGCGATTCCCAGGAACTCGACAGGCATGACGGTTGGGCCTTTCGGAGGGTGGGATGCTGAACTGGCCGACAACCAAGGGAAGTCGGCGTACGGCAAAGCGGAAGCATGCGTGTGATGGCCGGTCAGCTGGAGCGAGCGGCGAGGAGGAGGACGGCAGCGTGCGCCCGATGTCCGTCCGTGCGGCGGCACCCGCGCACAGGGAGCGGATGGCTGGACGGGTTCCCGGCCCGCGACGGGGCGACCGAGGGAGGTCTCCGAAGGAGACAGCGAACCGGGCCGGCTCCAGCACTCGCTGGCGCTCGCCGGTCGCTGGTGGGCCGGTCAGACGGCCTGCTGCCGGGTCAGCCGCGACACGCCGCGGACCACACCCGACCGAAGTCGATGTGGTCGCGGGTGACCAGGGGCTGCGCGGCGTTCATGGCGTAAGTTGAGCAGTGAACCCGGGAGTTCGTCAACCACCGTCCGACCACCGGGACTCCCGCCGGTTCCTTGACAGGGCAAGTCCGCTGCCCCGTACGATCGTAGGCGGAGCGAGTGAGCAACGGGCCCAGTGCCCGCCCGCGTTGAGGGACGCGGTTGTGCGTGATGGCAGCCCGTGATCCACTCTGCCGCTCTGGAGTCCGCCCTCATGGCCATGCCGCAGGACAGCCTGCCCGCGACCAACGCCGCACCGCCCGAACCGGCCCCCGACCCCACCACCGCGATCGTCGTGCGCCGACGCCCCGGCCGGCTCCTCGCGGGCGCGCTCGGTCGGCTGCGCGTGCTGCGCCGGATCGTCCTGCCGCAGGCGATGCGCTCGATCGTGCCCGCGGCCGGCAACATGCTGATCGGCGCGCTCAAGGGAACCAGCATCGTGAGCGTGCCGGCGGTGCACGACCCGCTCTACTCGGTCCAGCTCGTCTACAACCAGACCTACCAGATCATCCCGCTACTGACGGTCGCGACCCTCTGGTACCTCGCGGTCGCCAGTGTGCTCGCCGTCGGCCAGTACTACCGGGAGCGGTACTACGCCCGCGGCCACCGGCCGGACGGTGCGGCATGAGCACCTTGGTGATCGTGGGCGCGGGGCCGCGCGCAACCGGCCTGCTGGAACGGATCGTCGCCAACGCGCCGGAACTCCTCCCGGTGGACCGGCGCCTGCACATCCACCTGGTCGACCCGCACCCGCCGGGCGCCGGCCGGATCTGGCGCCACGCGCAGTCGTCGCTGCTGCGGATGAACTCGATGGCCGAGGACGTCACGATGTTCACCGACCCGAGCTCCACCATCGAAGGACCAGTGCGCCCAGGCCCCTCACTCGCCGAATGGGCGCAGCAGATCGGCGAGTTCGAGCCGTACGAGCCCCCGGCGGATCCCGGGGTGGCGGCCGAGCTGGCCGCCCTGGCGCCCACCGACTTCCCGACCCGGCGGGCCCAAGGCGCCTATCTGGACTGGGTGTTCCGGCGCACGGTCGCCGACCGCCCCGAGCACATCACCGTCACCGTCCACCGGGCGAGCGTGGTCTCGCTCGCCGGGCCGACCGACGGGCCGCAGGAGGTGCGGCTGACCAACACCACCCTGCTGGCCGACCAGGTCGTCCTGACCCTCGGCCATCTGGCTTCGGCACCCGACTCCCGGCACCAGGCGATGGCGGACTTCGCGGCCCGGCACGGCCTGTTCCACCTCCCACCCGCCTTCTCCTCGGACGTCGACCTGTCCGGCCTCGCCCCGGGCGAACCGGTGATCGTACGCGGCTTCGGCCTGGCCTTCATCGACCTGATGGTGCTGCTCACCGAGGGCCGCGGCGGCCGGTTCGAGCAGGACGGGGCCGAGCTGGTCTACCGTCCGTCCGGGCAGGAGCCGGTGATCCACGTGGGCTCGCGCCGAGGCGTCCCGTACCGCTCCAAGACCGCCTACCGGCTGCAGGGCCCACCGGCACCGCTGCCGCGGTACTTCGGCACCAGCGTGGTGGACGAGCTGCTCGATCGGCCGCACCGGCTGGAATTCCGGCGCGACATATGGCCGTTGATGGCCAAGGAGATCGGCTTCGGCTACTACCACGAGCTGTTCCACGCCCACCCGGAACGCACCGCCCTGCCCTGGGCGGACTTCCTGGCCGCCTACGACCGGCTGGACTGGTACTCCTCGGCGCTGGCCCAGCTGATCGGCTCGGCGGTCCCCGAGCCCGCGGACCGGCTGGACTTCGAGGCACTGGACCGGCCGCTCGCCCACCTGGAGTTCGACACCGCCGAGCAACTGCAGAAGCAGCTGCGGGACCACATCGCCGACGACGCGGACCGGCGGTCCGATCCGGCGCACAGCGCCGACCTGGGAGCGTTCCTCGCCCTGCTCTCGCTCTTCGGCCAGCTGCCCCGGGTGGTCTCCTCGGGGCGGCTCACCGCCCGCTCGCTCGCCGAGGAGCTGGACGGCTGGTGGAGCGGGTTCTTCAACTTCCTCGCCTCCGGGCCGCCCGCCTTCCGGCTGCGCCAACTGCTCGCGCTGTCGGAGGCGGGCGTGGTGCGCTTCCTCGGTGCGAACATCCGGGTGAGCGCGGACGAGGCGACGGGCAGCTTCCTCGCGACGAGCCCGACCGTGCCCGGGCGGGCGGTGCGGGCCGACGCGCTGATCGAGGGGTACCTGCCGAAGCACACGCCGGCCCGCACGGACGATCCGCTGCTGCGCGAACTGCACCGGGTGGGCGAGATCGCCGAGGAGGTGGTCGCGGACGACACCGGCGCGCACCGCTCCGGCCTGGTGGCGGTCTCACCGCCCGACGGCCGGATACTCGACCCCACCCTGGGTGGCGCCCCGCACCCCAGGCGCCGCGCCCTCGGCCCGCACACCAACGGCCGGGCCTACGCGGCCTTCGCCCGGCCCGGTACCGACGCGCCGGCCTTCCGGCAGAACGACGCCGCGGCGCGGGCGATCCTGCGCAGTCTGGCCGAGGAGGCATGTCTGCCTGTGCCGGGGCGGTGAGTGTCGGCCCCCACCGCCCCTCGGCACGCGTCAGCGAGCGCGGGTCAGATCGGTCCTGATGGTGAGCGCGTCGACAAAGCCGTCGAGGGCGTCCAGCAACCGGAGTTCGGCCTCGGGGCGGATCCGGACCGCACCGCCGGCCAGCCGCTCGATGTCCTTGTCGAGCAGGAAGCAACCCGCGACCACATGCCGCGCACCCAGGGCCGACAGCACCGGCCGCAGGGCGTAGTCGATCGCCAGCAGATGGGCGAGGCTCCCGCCGGTGGCCACCGGCAGCACGGCCTTCCCAGCCAGACCCGACTGCGGCAGCAGGTCGAGGAAGGCCTTGAGTAGGCCCGTGTAGGACGCCTTGTAGACGGGTGTGGCGACGATGACCCCCTCGGCCGTGGCGAGCGCGTCCGCCGCGGCACGGATGGCCGGACTGTCCGACCGCCCCGCGAGCAACTCGGTTGCGGGCAGCTCGCGCACGGCGAGCTGCCGTGCCGCGATGCCTCTCGCGGCGAGCAGGTTCACCAGGTGTCCGGTGACCAGAGCGGTACGGGAATCGACGGACGGGCTTCCGGATATGGCGAGGACAGAGGTCATCTGCTGCTCCAGGCTCGGGAACTGGCCGCAGGCACGTGCGCGCAGGGGAGAACTCGCATGGCGATACCGGGAGTCGGACTCGACGGTTCAAATCGCGCGGCGAGAGGATTCCGCTCCCGGACCTGAAACCGAACGGATCGTCCGGGGGCGGGCAACGGTGGAACGAGCTCAGGCGGGGATCAGCGACCGACCAGACAGAGGGCGCTCGCGTGCCGTCGCAGATCGACGTGCAGGCGCGCCACAAGGCTCTGAGCTTGACTCACAGCAGGAGCATGCAGGACATCCCGCCGCTTCGTCAACGATGGACCCGGCATCACGCTCGATCGCCCGGCGGAGCGGTCCAACCCCCGCTCCAGCTGGACGAACGGTCGCTCACTGAGCCGATCGCCGCGCAGCGAGAGCCGTGGTGCGAGTGCGCTCCGTGTTGCAGCTCGCCGGGAGCTGCACAAGGGGGCTGCTGCGAGCCGCCGGTCAACTGGCGGCGATATGACGGGTCCTTGGCGTGGCGCGCTGACCGGCCAGAACGCCAGCCTGGCCACTGGCAACCGCAGCCGCAACCGGCCGTACATATCGCGGTGCTGACGGATAGCGAGTCGGCCGCCATATGCTGACGAACGTTCGTGCTACCAAGCTACTGGGGCGGGAGAGGCGTGGTCCAGCGTGCGACGGCGCCGCCGGCCGGCGCACCGGACCCGGCCACGGGGAGGAGAACGAGTGCAGTACGGGATTCTGGGGCCGTTCGAGGTCCGGTTCGACGGCGCTTCGGTGGAGGTCCCCAGGCCTCGCCAACGCGCCGGGCTGGCGCTGCTACTGGCCAACACCAACCGTCCGGTGAGCATCGACCGGATGGTGGACGCGCTGTGGGGTGAGGCCCCGCCGCGGACCGCCCGCGCCCAAGTGCACAAGGTGGTCTCCGCCCTCCGGCAGGTGCTCCCGCCGGCGGGCTCGCGGCTGCTCACCTTCGAAGCGGCGGGCTACCGGCTCGCGGTCGACGAGGCGGATCTGGACGCGACGGCGTTCGCCGCGGCACTGGCCCGCGCACGGCTGCTCGCCGCGGACGGGCATGCGGGGGAGGCCGCGCAGCGGCTGCGGTCGGGCCTGGCCCTGTGGCGCGGACCGGCGCTGAGCGGTATCGACGCGCCGTTCGCCGCGTCGGCCCGGACGAGACTGGAGGAGGAGCGATTCGCCGCCTACGAGTTGCTGGCCGACCTGGAGCTGGACCGGGGCCGGCACCGGGAGCTGGTTCCCGAACTGACCGCCCTGCTGGGCGAGTACCCGGCCCGCGAGTCCATCGCCGAACGGGTGGCCACCGCGCTCTACCGCTGCGGGCGGCAGGCCGACGCCCTCGCCGTCGTCCGTGCGACCGGACAGGTGCTGGCCGACGAGTACGGCCTCGACCTCGGCGACCGGCTCGCCGACCTGGAGCAGGCGATCCTGCGGCACGAGCTCCCCGTCCCGGTGGCGGCCAGATCCGCCGTCGTGGCGGACGCCACGGGACCCGGCGGGTCGCCCCAGTGCCCACCCCCGGCCCAACTCCCCCGGGTCACCTACGGGTTCGTCGGCCGCCGGGAGGAGATCGAGCGGTTGGCCGCACTCTCGGCCGCCGGGGCCGGCGGCACCCGGATCGTCGCGCTGACCGGCCCGGCCGGGGTCGGCAAGACCTCGCTGGCGCTGCGTTCGGCCCAGGACCTCGCCGCGGACTACCCGGACGGCCAGCTCTTCGTCGACTTGCACGGCTACGACCGGGACGAGGGGGAGTCGCTCGAGCGGGTCCTGGAACGCCTGCTGATTGCCCTCGGCGTCCCCGGGCACCGGATCCCCGGCGACGCGACGCTGCGGGAGGACCTCTACCGCTCCACCGTCGCGGACCGCCGGCTGCTGGTGGTGCTCGACAACGCCCGGGACTACGAGCAGGTCCGGCCGCTGCTGCCGGGCTCGGCGCGGAGCTTCACCGTGGTCACCAGCCGGGGCGTGCTGAGCGCTCTGGTGGCCGGGACGGGCGCCTTCCCGATGCGGCTCGGCATGCTGTCACTGGCCGACTCCGTGGAGGTGCTCGGCCGGATCGTCGGTCAGGACCGGGTGGCCCGGGCCCCGGAGGCGGCCGACGAACTCGCGCGGCTGTGCGGCGGACTCCCGCTGGCGCTGCGGATCTCGGCGGTCCGGCTCGCGGAGCATCCCGAACTGCCGCTGTCCGGACTCGCGGCGGAGCTGGCCTGCGAAGATGAGCGGCTCAGCGGGCTGAGCCTCCCGGAGGACGAGCTGACCGTCTCCCGGGCGCTGGACCACACCTACCGGCGGCTCGGTGAGGGCCCGGCCCGCCTGCTGCGGCTGCTCGGCCTGCACCCGGCGGGGGTCGTGGCGGAGGCCTCGGCGGCCGCTCTGCTCGGCCTGCCGGGCACCCCGCTCGGAGCCTCGGCGGCACCGGCCCGGCCGCTGCTGCGGGCCCTGGAGTCCGTCCACCTGATCGAGCAGTCGGCCCCCGGTGGACGCTACCGGGTTCACGACCTGGTCCGGCTCTACGGGCGGCAGCTCGCCGACGCGGACCCGGCGGAGTCGGCGGCCGCTCGGGCCCGGCTGTTCGCCTGGTACCTGACGGTGGCCGACGCCGCCCGGCGGTTACTGGACCCGGCCGGCCTCCACCTCCCGATCGAGCCGCGCCACCCCTGGTCCGGCCCGTACCCCTTCGAGGCGGTGGAGGGGGCCCGGGACTGGTTCGACCGGGAGTCGGGGAACCTCGTCGCGCTCACCAGGCTCGCCGCCTCGCTCGGCGACCATGACACGGTCTGGCGGCTGGCCGCCGTCCAGCACGCCTACCTGCTGCGCAGCCATCGCCTCGGCGTGCTGGCCGAGACCCAGCGGCTGGGCGAGCGCGCGGCCCTCCTGGTCGGCCACGGCCTCGCCGCCGCGACGCTCGCCGACAACCTCGGCATCGCGTACTCCAACCAGCGGGACCACCGCGCCCAGGAGTGCTACCAGCGGGCCCTCGCCGGCCACCTCGCCCGGGGCGACCGGCGCCGCGCCGCCCACACCCGGCTGAACCTCGGCAGCATGCACTACGAGTTCGGGCAGCCGGAGCGGGCGGCCGGGTACCTGCAGCAGGTGATCGAGGCGGCCCGTGAGCTGGACGACGGCCGGCTGCTGGTCAAGGCACTCGCCAACCTGGTCCGCACCGAGTGCGACCACGCGACCGCCCGGTGGCTGCTGGCCGAGGCCGTGACCCGCGCGGAGGCCGACGGCGAGGGGCACCTCGCCACCATCTTCCGCGGCCAGCTGGCCTGGGTCCTCCACCGGATGGGTGACCACCGGGAGGCCTTCGCGCTCAGCGAGCAGTCGCTGGCCGAGGCCCGCCGGCTCGGTGACCCGCTGGTGTCCGCGCGGATGCTGGACCAGATGGGCCTGGCGCGGGCCGGACAGGGCCGGAGCGCGGACGCCCGGACGTACTGGGAGGAGGCGGTGGAGACCTTCGTCCGGATCGAGAGGAACCCGGAGGCCGAGGAGGTCCGAGGCCGGCTCGCCGCCTGCGGGTGAGGCGGTGCTCCCGGCGGCCGCGGGCCCCGCAACCGCCCGCTGTGGCGGGTGGGGCGGACGGGTAGCCGAGGGGAAGCGGACGAGTAGGCGGGCCCCTGAGGATGAAGTCACAGCCCCACCGGGCCGCCCAGGCGGTCGCGGCGGGGCGGCCGGGCCCGTCCGGGTCAGGCGTCCGACAGACCGTCAGGAGGCGACACACATGGAGAACGAGATCGTGGAGCAGGTCAACGTCCAGATCGAGGACGAGGCCGGTGTCATCGAGATCCGCATGCTGGACCGGATCGAGACCATCCTCAGCAAGTACGTCGAGGGCTGAGTCCGGGCCTCGGAGCGATCCGAACCGCCGGCGGGGGTCACGGACCCCCGCCGGCACCACCTGTGAAACCGTCCTCCCCGGAGTAGTCCTGATGAAGTTTCCGAAGGTGAAGTTCGAGCACCTGCCGTTCCGCACCGGTAGCGGTTCGGTCCGGATCGGCGGCGATCTCTACGGGCTCGCGGCCGAGATCCGCGACCCGAACGGCTGGATCTGGGCCGCCCTCGGCCGGATGGACGGCACCCGGACCGTCGAGCAGATCGTCACCGGGCTCTGCACCGAGTTCCCCGCGCTCACGCCCACCTCGGCCGACCGACTCGTCCAGGGCCTGATCGGCACTGGCTACGTCGAGGACGAGGCCGGCGCCGGGACGGACCGGCTCAGCGCCACCGAGCGGGCCCGGTACGCCAAGAACCAGGCGTTCTTCCGGCGGATCGACCTGCGGCCCCGGGAGAGCCAGTGGGACGCCCAGCTGAAGCTCAAGGACGCCGGCGTGGTGGTGCTCGGGGTCGGCGGCACCGGCAGCCACGCCGCCTGGGCGCTCGCCGCCGCCGGCGTCGGCCGGGTGCACTGCGTCGACCCGGACCGTGTGGAGCTGAGCAACCTGACCCGTCAGGTTCTCTACACCGAGGCCGACCTGGGCCGGCCGAAGGCGGAGGTCGCCGCAGAACGGCTGCGGGCCGTCAACTCCGATGTCGAGGTCAGCCACGCCACCCGGGCGGTGGACAGCAGGGCCGCCCTCGCCGAACTCGTCGCCGGCTACGACGCCCTGGCCTTGTGCGCGGACGAGCCGGACGGCGAGACCCTGCGCGGGTGGGCCTCGGACGTCTGCGCCCAGACCGGCGTGCCCTGGGTCGGCGGCGGCTACAACGGTCCCTTCGTGTCCGTGGGCACCTTCACCCGGGAGGGGCCGTGCTTCCAGTGCGTGGCCGCCGGCGAGGAGGCCCGGCTGCCCGCTGGGCCACCGCCCAAGCTCGGCGGCTCGGGAGTGCTCGCCGCGTCCGCCGGCATCTCCGGCAACCTGGTCGCCTACGAGCTGATCACCCTGCTCACCGGGGTCTCCCGGCTGAACCCCGGCTACATGCGTGTCGTCAACCTGATCGCGCCGGACGACCAGTCGCTGACCCGGCACGAGAGCCGGCCAGACTGCCCGAACTGCCATGCCTGAGGCAATCGTTGACGACAGACGGGTAGTCTTCCACCCGCTGGGCATGCGCGAGGACGCCGGGGAGTGGATCGTTGGGCGGGCGGACACGGGCCACTTCGTAGCCCTGCCGCCCGACGGGGTCCGGGCGATCCGCCTGCTCCGGTCCGGGCTGTCGGTGGCCGAGACCCAATGGCGCATCCACCACGACACCGGTCGCCGCCTCGCGGTGGCGTCGTTCGTGGACTCCCTGGCGGCACTGGGCTTCGTCCGCTCCCTGGACGGCCGGGAGGTTGACTCGCCCGCGCCCATCCGGCCCAGCCTCCCGCGGATCCGGGCCGAGCACGTCCGCTGGCTGCTCTCCCCGGTCGTCGCGGTCCTGCTGCTGGCGGTCCCGCTGGCCGCCGCCGCCGTGCTGGTGGTCGATCCGGGGCTCCGGCCGAGCTGGCACCAGCTGATCTGGAGCGACCGGGGCACCTTGTTCCTGGCCGGACAGGCGGCCCTGGCCTGGGTGCTGATCTACCTGCACGAGCTCTCCCACCTGCTGACCGCGCGGGCGGCCGGGGTGCCGGGGACCATCCGGCTGGGCACCCGGCTGCAGTTCCTGGTGATGCAGACGGACGTCTCCGGGATCTGGCAGTGCACCCGGCGGGTCCGGTGGACGGTCTACCTCTCGGGGATCGTGCTGGACCTCGCGATCTCCGGCAGCTGTGTGCTGACCCAGGCGGCCATCGGCCCGAACCGCTTCCTCTCCAGCGTCATGATCACCAAGCTGCTCGGGGTGGCCATCGAGCTGATGGTGTTCATGCGGACCGATGTCTACTTCCTGCTCCAGGACATGCTCTCCTGCCGCAGCCTCTACCAGGACGCAGCCGCCTACTGCCGCTACCTCGCGGCCCGCTGCGCCGGCCGCGAGCACGCCTCACCCGTGGCCGGGCTGCAGCCGCGGGAACGGCGGATCGTCCGCGGCTACGCCGTGCTGCTGGTGGCGGGCTCTGTCTGCTCGCTGGTACTGGCCTACCTGGTGTACACCAAGGTCACCCTGGTGCTCGCGACCAGGGCCGTGCACACCCTCGCGCAGCCGTCGGGCCCGCTCTCCACGGCGGACGCGGTCGCCACCCTAGCGGCCCTGGTCAGCGCCCAGGGTCTCTGGATGCTCGCCTGGTGGCGCCGGCACGGTGCCAGAGTTCGGGCGCTGCTGGGCCGGGGGACCGCGCGCTCGGCCCGCCCCTCGCCGCGCACCTGAGCCGCCGCCCGACTGCTGAACCTGCGAGAGGTGACCCTCCCCTTCGTAGCAAACGGCGCGGCGCGTGTCCTCACCGTGCCGACCGCCGGTGCTCTGGCCGGCACACCCTTTGCCACGCTGCGGGCGAACCGCTGACGGACCACGCGTCTGATGCTCGATCACCCGGTGGCTGACGTGGTCACTGCGCCCCAGGCTTCGGACAGCTCGCCGGGCGTTGTTCCGTGCGGACATGCGTGTCGACTTCCGCGGTTCAGAGTATGGCTTCGAACGTTCGTCAGACTCCGGCGGCCGACTGGTTGTCCGTCAGGAACTCGATATGCACTACCGGTTGTGGCTGCTGGCGTTCAGGCTGGCGTTTCGGCCGGTCAGCGCGCCACGCAACGGACCCGCCAACAACGGCGGGCGACCCGCAACAGCGCACCAGTACAGTGATGATCAGCTACAAGCCGAGATCAGTAACGGAAGTGAGTGCTCTGGGCCACCTCGCCGGGCACCTTGACCAGCCCGAGCAGCGCAATCGCCAGGACCGGTCATGGCCTCGAAGGAGCGGCGGCGCCTGCGCAGTCGATCGCGCGCATCCCGGACGTCCCCGACACCCTTGAACTACTGGCCAAGGCGCCCGATCCGGCAGTCGCAGCGACGTCAGTTGGCTGGAGTGCCAGTCCCGGCATTGCGCCAACGTCAACTTCGTATCGGGTTCCTCGACTGTCAGCAGTGGATCGCCGAGCACGCCGAGCAATTCCAGCGGCGCTCACCGGTTTCAGCGGAACGCGGCGATATTGCGGGCGGCCCAGTCGGCGAACGGGCGCGGGGCGCGGCCGAGGACCCGCTGGACGTCCGGGCTGACGCGCAACTCGGCCGGGTTCGGGGAACCGAGGATGGTCAGGGTGTCCTCGGCGAGCTCCGCCGGCATGCTCTGGGCCATGGCGGCCTTGGCCTCGTCGCGGGTGAGGTCGTGGAACCGCAGTGGCGAGCCCAGCGCGGCGGCGATGGCCTCCGCCTGCCGGCGCGGCGTGATCACCTCCGGGCCGGTCAGCTCGTAGACGCCGCCAGCGTGCCGGTCCTCCAGCAGGCAGGCCGCCGCGACCTCGGCGATGTCCGCCGGGTCGATGATCGGCACCCCGACGTCGCCGAAGGGCGCGGCGACGACCCGCCGCGCGCGGATGGACTCGGCCCACCACAGGGCGTTGGAGGCGAAGCCGCCCGGCCGCAGGATCGCCCACTCCAGGCCGGACTCCCGCAGCACGTCCTCGACCGCGCGCATCGCGATCCGCGTTGCCCCGAAGGGCCTGGTCGCTACGCCCTGCGTGGAGAGCAGGACGACGCGGCGGACCCCGCTGGTCGCGGCTTGGCCGATGATGTCGGCCGGGCGGGCTCCGGCGGCGTGCAGGTCGCCGGACAGCAGCAGGAACAGCGCTTTCGCCCCGGTCAGCGCAGGCTCAAGGCCGGTCGGCTCGGCCAAGTCGGCCGCCAGGTGGCGGACGCCGTCCGGCACCGCTGCCGCATGCCGCGACACCGCCGTCACCCGCTGGCCCGCCTCGGCCAGTGCCCGCGTCAGCGGCCGGCCCACATTCCCGGTAGCCCCGGTCACCACGATCATGATCTGCTCCTTCGTCAGATGTCCTCTGTGGCCCCGACGTTAGGAGCCCCGGCTAACTCTTGGTAAGGACATACCTTGAGGTAAGCTCTTCACATGGTGGGAGGTTCGCAGCTCAGGCAGGCCGAGCCGGGGGAGGGGTATGAGGTGTTTCACACCGACTGCCCCGCGCGCGATGTGGTCGACCATGTGACCAGCAGGTGGGGCGTCTGGGTGTTGATCTCCTTGCGGAGCAACGACCTCCGGTTCTACCAGCTGCGCGAGAGCATCCAGGGCATCAGCGAGAAGATGCTCGCCCAGACCCTGCGCACGCTGGTCGAGGACGGCCTGATCTGGCGGAAGGTCGAGCCGACGACGCCGCCCCAGGTCACCTACGGGCTGACCGAGTTCGGCCGGGACGTGGGCGAGCCGCTGGCCCAGCTGTTCGACCGGATTACACGGCGGCTTTCGCCGCGCAGCGCGGGATAGCGTGCTGGTAGCCGGCCACGAAATCGCATCCAGCGTGACCGAGCACCCCACAACCCGAGGACCTGGTCCGGCTGGTCCGCCAGGGGGAGGGCTTGAGCCACGCTCAACTCGCGCCGAGGCAGACGGTGCTGTGCGCCGACGGGCCGGTGACGTCCGGGCTGAGTGACCGGCAGCTGGGTGACGAGGCAACCGGCTGGGTTCCGTCCTTACCAGCCGCTCCCACGACCCCGTGCCCTGCCAGCTCACCAGCTAGGAAGGGTACTTCGGGCGCTCGAGCTGTTTGCCGTCGACGAACAGGTCGACGCGTTCATTGTAGAAGGCGATCAGGCCGGCGATCGGCTGTACCTCGCGGGTGGGGAAGTCGTAGCACCAGGCGAGGTCGGGGTGCAGGCGGTCGCCGATCCTGGCCGACCAGTAGCCGCTGGTGGTGCCCTTGTAGGGGCAGCGGGTGACGGTGTCGCTGGGCTCCAGCCTGCTGAAGTCGACGTCGGTGCGGTTGAGGTAGTAGCGGGTCGGCAGCAGGGTCTCGAAGACCAGCACCGGCGACGAGGACTCGGCCAGCACCACTCCGTTGCGTTCCACCCGTACGGTTCGGGTGGAACGCAACGCGTCCACTCGCACATACGGGTTGCGCGGGTGCACGAAGACCTGCTCGTCCTCCTCGTACCAGGCGTCCAGCGCGGCCCAGGTGAACCGCACGGTGCCGCTGAGCCCCGGGACCGGGGACTCGGCCAGCACCCGCGCGGCCCGCGGCCGCAGCACCTCGCCCACCCGCAGCCCGAACCACTGCGCCGTCCCGCGCGAACTCTCCTCGGCCCCGGCCTCCTCGTCCGGCACCAGCAGCTCCGCCCGCACATCGGCCAACGGGACGTAGAACTGCGGGAAGTACGGCTTCTCCCAGACGTAGCGCGCCTGCACGGTGTCGAAGACCGTCTCGCCGCCCAGCACCGCGCGGACCCGCCGGGGCACCGGCTCCACATGGTTGACCGGCATGGTCACCGGTGGCAGCTTCAGCTGATCGTCCATCAGAGTCCCGCCTCCTCATCGGCAGGCGCGGCCCGGACGCCTGCGCCCCGGTCGACAGTCAACCACGCCACCGCAGTCCATGCCGCTGTGCTGGTGCCCCACCTGTCGGCGCGTCGTCGGCCGTCTGGTCGCTCCGCGGAGGCGTATCGATCCCTTCGGACCTCCGCCTGAAGTTGTGGTGGAACTTCGTGGGCCGCTCCAGCGAGGAGATCGTACAGGCACGAATGGACTGGGAGAAGGGGGTCAGGTTCGGTGAGGTGCACGGCTACGAGGGGGAGCCGCTACGGGCGCCAGCGATGCCGAAGGTGGGCTTGAAACCGCGAGGGAGAGTGCGCTGACCTGCGGAAATATCCGATGGTGCGGACGGTGTGAGGCGGGGCGAGCAGGGTGTCCGGCTGCCGCGCCGAGGCGCCTGAGGGCATGCGCGGAGCTGCTCGAAGAGTGGGTTTGGAGGATCATGCTGAAAATATGAATCGTTCTCACGTTTACGCGCGTATAACAGGGTCTGCTCGTACTGATGCTGACTTTTTGCTGACTTTCCTGACGGATCGTCAGGTTGCTGGTCTAGTCCATTGAGCCTCAATGGTCAGCGGCTCCTGGCTTCGCAGGGCGAGGCGCTGCCTCGGGCGCCCGGTGTTGGTTGGGTCTGCTGGGGGGCGATGCTGCTGTGGTGGCCGACCACAGTCGGTCCCGCCTGAACGGGTAGGGAACCAGTGCGAGATCAGGGACGAGTGGCGACCAGCAAGCGGGTCTCCTTCCAGGCCATCCGCATCGTCAACGTGCGCGATGGCAAGGTCACCGGCCAGTGGGCGCAGCTGGACCTCTGGGGTATCCAACAGCAGCTGACCGCGGCGTGAAGCGACCCTCGCCCTGAACCGCGGGCCGCGGACTGTGGAGCAAGCGTGGGCGGCACGCCGAGGCCGGGGTCGAGGCCGTCCGACCGGGCCGCCGCCACGCTTGCACGCTGACGACACCGTCCGCGCGGGGTAGTGTCTCCGGGCACAGTCCGGAGACACTACCCCGCTGAAGCCGTCTGCCAGTTGAAAGGCCGCCATGGATCAGATGGCGTCGACCGCCTGCGCGACGGTGAAGCGCGACAGGCTGTCTGGGCTCAGTCGGTTTCCTTCAACGATCAGGTACTGATCCGCTGCTCCGACGCGGAGCACGACCACGTTCTTCGGGCGCCGGTAGAAGTCGGGATTGTCACCTCGGACAGCTTTCGCACGAACTCGCGTGCCTCCTCCGCAGACATCGACTCGGAGGTGCGAACCTCAGCGCCATATCGGTTCTTCGTCAGGCCGATCTCGGCTACCACGACATGGTTGCGTTCGCTCATGGTTCTTTCCTTTCCGGTACTTCAGCGGGGCTCGTGATCTTGCCGGCCGACTCGGCGGAGTACTGGATGCGGCCACCGTTGACCACCAGTGTGTGAAGACTGAAGATCCTGCGCAGGTCACGGCGTGGCTGTGCCCATTGGCAGGAGGTGTTCGGGGGAGTGGTGGGGCTTGACCGCTGGCCGGTTCGCAAGGGGCGCGTCCTGAAGGTAGCCGGGCAGCTTCCCGAGGTGGTCCCCGAAAGCCTTGGCCGCATCCCCCGTCCACTCGTCCTGACCTTTCACGATCCGGGTCAAGACGGCATGCACCGAGATCAGGTGGCCGGCCACCTGGCGCAGGCTGCTGCTGAGCCCGCTCACCACGCCCTGGTCGCCGGGCGCAGGATTGAAGCCCAGGCCAGTCCAGTTCCGCTGCTCGGTCACGAGGCGCTCGCCCCGAGTCCACTGGCCAGGCCCTGCTCGGTCTGCACGTAGTTCTGCTGCGCCTGGTCCAGTCCTTCGTGCAGCGTCTTGACGCACTCCTGGACCTTCTTGAGACCGTACTCCCACTTGCCCTGGAAGTGCTTGCACGAGCCGTCCAGGAAGTCGAAACCGAGCCCGCCGGCGCCTGCATCGTGCAGGGCTTTCAGCCTGTGGTCGAGCCCGTCGGCGCAGCCCTGCAGGTCCTTCGACAGTTGGGCAAGCGCGTTCACGTCAACAGTGAAATCCGACATCGTCCCCCCTTGTCCCAGCGCGAACGTGACGACTGTCCGAGGG
The DNA here is from genome assembly GCF_029892145.1 of Kitasatospora sp. GP30. Classification (NCBI taxonomy): domain Bacteria; kingdom Bacillati; phylum Actinomycetota; class Actinomycetes; order Kitasatosporales; family Streptomycetaceae; genus Kitasatospora; species Kitasatospora sp. GP30. Next base: position 22,125 of record NZ_JARZAH010000026.1, on the reverse strand, counting down.
GCCTAACTCAGCGTCAGATAGCTTCCACAAAATGCAGTTAAGAAGACGACAAGGTCAACGACAGAATTTCGTACCGGCTGTCTGCTCAGTCCACGAAACATCACCTCGCCGCTACTCCCGGCGACGCTCTTGCTGGGCAGGTGCCCGAACCCACTCGCGGGTCACGGCCGTTGTCCGCGAATCCAATGCGTGGTGGAGTGCGATGAGCGCCTCGTGGCGTCGTAGGACGTCCGCGCGGTCGGCCGGCTCGCTTACGGAGGCTTCGCAGCAGGCCAGGATCATGGCGCCCTGTTCCAGCAGCACCTCGCGACGGCGCGGGATCCTGGTCTGCTCCATGATGCGGCACAGGGGCGTCCAGTTGGCGGATCATCACGGCTGGCATGCCGGCCGAGCTCTGACGGATCTTCTCGAAGGCGCGCTGGACCAGGCGGTCGTAGTCGGCTTGGTAGGTCAGGACGCGGATCCGGCCGGCGCGGTTGCGGTGGACGCGCTGCGGTGCCAGCTGTGGGTGATCCGGCACAGGCAGCGGCTGAGCCAGTCGATGCAGGTCAGCGCGGTGAAGGTGTCATTGACGGCGGGTGACAGCGCGCGGATGGCGATCTCCACCCGCTGGTCGAAGCCGAACGAGACGTCCTGGGTCAGCGTTCGGTATGGTCCGGTCACCTGCACGCGGGCCAGCTGCGCGGCCAGTTGCGGTGCGGCCGAAGGCGGCCAGGCCACGGCCAGGGGCTGGCCCTGTACAAGGAAGTGGCCCGGGCGGTAGGGCAGGTGGAGCACGGCGTCGGCGGCCGCTGCGAGGCGGACCAGTTCCTCGTGTTTGAGGAACTGCAGGTAGCCGGTCTCCGGAGTCGGGATCACCATGCCCCGTACCAGGACAACCGGCCGCCGGAGATTGCTCGTTCGCCGGAGCTGAGACCGGGCTGGCCCGGGACGTCCACCAGCAGAACCCGGTAGCCGGTGGTGACGAGGGCCGTGGCCAGCGGCAGGGACGCGGCGGCGTCGAAAGTTGGTGCCCGGGACGAACACGACGGTCGTAGCGCCGGCTCCGGCGAGGACCACGTGGGTTGGTGCGCCGTTGGCGGTCACCGTCGTTCGCTCGTGCGGCACCGCCCACGCGTCAAGCTGGTCGAAGCACCAGTGCCGGATGAGCTCCCTGCCCGTCGTACTGCGGTAGATTGAGTCCACCGGTCGAGTATCGCGCCTCGCCCCAGGCCGCGACGTGGGAACGGCCACACGGGTTAGGTGAGTTGTGATGCTTACCTGGGCCCGTGCGGCCTGTTCCCATCTGTCCTGTCCGGGGTGTCTCGCGCACACTTCGGCGAGATGTTCGAAGAGCTCGCCCCGAAGTGCGAAACGGCCTGGCAGTCGGCACTGCGCGAACGGCGCGGTGGAGACCGACGGCAGGCGGCCGGAGCCGGGCCCAAACAGCGCCTGGTGCTCACCGACCGGCTGCTGGTCACGCTGGTGCACCTGCGCTTGGGCCTGCCGCACGCGGCGCTGGCCCGTCTGTACGGGATGGACCGCTCCACTGTGTCCAGAGCGAAACGGGTGAGCGCGGACCCCGAGTTCGGCGAGTTGGTGGTGACGGACGAGATCAAGCGGCTGACCCGGGAGGGCGGCCTCGACTGGCAGGTCGAGGACGACCGGCTGATCGGCTGGGTCGAGAAGCCGTCCCTAGGAGGAAATCATCACGGTGGCAGAACAACTGGCCGTCATCGTGGCGGCGTTCCCCTCGGCGGTGTGGGAGTGGCGAATCGGCCTTGGCGGATCGAGCTCGAGGTGACCGCCTTGCCCGAGGCTCTCAGCCCAGCACTGACGATTTCTTGACGACAAGTCAGGAACTCGCGTGGTTCTGGTCGAGTCGTATACCCCTGACGGCGTTGTTGCTGAGTTCAGCGAATGGTGCCGCGCTTATCACGGAACCAGCGGGGGAGTTCGTACATGGCTGCAGATCATTTCCACATCGAGCCCGCCAAGGTGGTCGCACTGAGCGCTGACTTCAGCAGCAGCGCCACGAGCCTGGACGGGCAGGTGACCACGTTCGCGGCCAAGGGTGAGAACGTCAACGACGCCTTCGGAGTCATGGCGGAGTCCGTGGACGCACTGCAGAAGTACGTGGCGATGACCCAGGCCACCGTGACCAGCCTGCGTCAACTGCAGACCCAACTCCAGGGCTACTCGGACACGTTGACCGCTGCCGTGGTGGCCTACCAGAACACCGACCGGCAGCACGCCAAGAACCTGGGGGCCTGACGATGTCCCAGAACCAGGACAGCGGGCAGAACGCCTCCGGTCAGGACTCCGGCCAGAACCCGCCGCCGAAGATCGATGTCAGCTACGACATCTTCAACCCCGGAGGCGATCCGAGTATGCTGCGCGCCTGCGCGGTCGAATGGCGCACCATGGCCGCCGACCTCAAGGCCACCAGGGACAGCCTGGACACGCAGGTCAACGGCCTCGGCGACGCCTGGACCGGCGCCGCGGCCACCGCCTTCCACAAGCACTGGGAGCACACTCGCGGCCAGATCGACGCCGCGTTGCCAAACTTCGAGACGGTCGCGCAGCAACTGGAGAAGGCCGCCGACTCGATCGAGCAGGTCAACAGCCAGATCCACGAGATCGTCCTGCAGATCGCGGCCACCGCCGCCATCGGCATCGGTCTCTCCATCGTCACCGCCGGCGTCTCCGACGCGGCCGCCGCAGCGGAGGGCGCCGCCGAGGCGGCCGAGGCCGGCGCGGCGGTGGCCCGGCTGGCCCGGATCCTGAAGGCGATAGCCGAGGTCCTGGAGAAGATCAAGGACGCGATGGAGGAGAGCAAGCTGCTCAAGTTCTCCGTCAACTTCGGCAAGAACCTTACTGCCAACTTCGGTGGCAACGTGCTGGGGCAGGCTCTCGCCGGCCAGAAGGTCGACTGGGGCACGGACCTCCAGGACGCGGGAGTCTCGGCCTGGGTGGGGACGAAATCGGGTGCGCTCGGTGAGGACGCCGCGACCAAGGTCGGGCCTCAGTTGCTCAAGGACATTCTCACGGGCGAGAGCGAAAGCCTGACCGGTTCGATGCTCAACAACGCCATCACCAGTGCGGCCGGTACCGAGGCGGCCGATGGCGTACACCTGGCGGAGGGCGACGGCACGAAGACCGGCGACAGCTTCTGGCAGGACCCGCTCACCTCGGCTGTCGGAGGCCTGCTGGGTGGAGCCGGTGTGCACCTTCACGCAGGCGGGTACAGCGGCCAGCTGGAGAGCCCGATCATCGGTCCCGTGGGCGCAAACGCGGGCGCGTACGGCATCGCGGGCGCCGGTGAGAACGGTCTGACCGGCGAGCCCGATCAGCAGGAGCCGTTCGACAAGGGCAACCCACTGGTCGATCCCAGGGGCGCCTACCACTCGTAGCACGTGGGCTGGGGTGGGGCGCGCCCCGGGCATCCGGAACGCGCCCCGTCCGTGAGGGAGTAACAGCAGTGTTCGATGTCAGCAAGAGCGTCAAGCGGTTCCGTGATGATCCGGCCTGGACCTACGAGAAGCGCTCGCGGGCGCCGTACGCGCAGTTCGACGATCGGGGCTACCCGTTCTCGCTGGCCCGGCGGAACAAGGTGGCGACCAACTTCCTGAGTGGCGTGATCTCCGACTACGAGGTCACTCTGTTCCATCTGTCGCTGGACCCCAAAAACGGCGACGGGAGCCCGTATTCGGTTGCCGTCGTGGAGTTGCCATGGATCCTGCCGGCTACGGCCGTGGTGGAAACGCGGCTGCTGTCGCCGTCCGCGAAGAAGCCGTTGCAGGCGCCACTGCCGTTCGGCCGGTGGCGGGATCACCCCGCACTCCCGGTCGGCCACGACGCCGGTCTCCAGTGCGTCGGTGACGACTACGAGTTCAGTCGGCTGGTGCTGACGGACCAGGTCGAGCGCCTGACCCGCGAGGGACAGTGCAGTTGGCGGATCGAGGACAACCGCTTGATTGGCTGGACGCGGAGACACCGCCCGTACGAGGAGATCATCGCCTTGGCAGAACGGCTGATCATGATCGTGACAGCGTTTCCACGGGCCGCATGGGAGTGGCCCACCGTGCGCTGATGGAACCGGAGATCGACCGAGGGGCAGCAGGTGTTCGAAGTCAGCAGGAGTATCCGCAGGTTCCGCAAGGACCCGGCCTGGGAGTTCCGGTGGCGAGCGCCCGCCGACTGGGCCGTCGACCGGCGCGGCTTCCCGTTCACCCTGGGAGATGGCCGCGGCAGGGCGGAGAGCCTGGTGAGCGGACCCGTCGCCGGGTACCCCGCGACCCTGGCACACATGTGGGTGTTGCCGAAGGGGGAGACCGAGATCGGTCGGAACCTGAAGCTCTCGCTGGTGGTGCTGGAGTTGCCGTTCTCGTTGCCCGACACTGCGGTGACGCCCCGTCGGCTGGCGCATGCCTGGCGGACCGACATGGTATGGCCGTACGCGCCCAGCGCCGGCCCGGCCTACCCGTTGCCCGGCGGCGGTAGGAACTCCGCTGTGCGCCGGGTGAGTGTTGACCACGGGTTCGGCGCGGTGCTGATCACCGACGAGCTGCTGCGGCTGACCCTGGAGGCTGACTGCGGTTGGCGCCTGGCCGGGCGGCATCTGATCGGCTGGACCGACAAGCGCCGCACCTATGAGTACCTGGTCGCCATGGCCGAGCGGCTGGCCGCGATCGTCGCGGCCTTCCCGCTCGCTGCCCAGGCGTGGGCCGTGCCGGAGGACCGGCGCTAGCCCCTTCGAGCCCTGATCTCCGGCCTCACCCGGATACCCCGGCCGATTCCCGCTCCGCGGATGCCAGCTGGTGGTGATCCGGCACAGGCTGTGGCTCAGCCAATCGATACAGGTCAGCGCGGTGAAGGTGTCGTTGACGGCGGGGGAGGGGGCTCGGATGGCGATCTCCACCAGCTGGTCGAAGCCGAATGAGACGTCCTGGGTGAGCGCCCGGTAAGGCCCCGTCACCTGCACCTTGGCCAGCCGCGCGGCCAGCTGCGGGGCGGCCCGTGGCGGCCAGACCACCGCCAGCGGCTGCCCCTGCACCAGGAAGTGTCCAGGCCGGTAGGGCAGGTGCAGCACGGCGTCGGCCGCGGTGGCCAGTCGCAACAGTTCATCGTGCTTGAGGAACTGCAGGTAGCCGGTGGCCGGCGTCGGGATCACCGCGCCCGCCTCGTCCACCTGGCGCAGCAGCTCGGAGGCGTCCGGTCCGCAGTCCGGCACCCTCTCCGGGGCACGGGTGGACGGCACCGGCCCGTGGTCGGCGCCGCTCTGCGCGTCGATGGCCTCGCCCAGGTCGGCGGCGATCACCGCGATCACCTGCGGCAGCTGGATCATCGTGGCGATGTGGTGGATGAAGTAGATGAGCACCCCCAGGTCCACCAGGGTCAGCGCCAGTGACACGGTCACCGACAGGTGCGGCACGAAGTCGCCGTGCGGCCCCGGACTGGTGGCCACCAGTGCCAGCACCGTGTAGCAGAAGGTCGCCACGAAGGTGCCCAGGGTCAGCTGGGTGCCCCGGTCCCGGATGAACGTGCGCAGCATCCGCGGCCCGAACTGGGTGGAGGCCAGGGTGAGCGCCACGATGGTGATCGAGAAGACCAGGCCGACCACGGTGATCAGCGCGGCGGCCATGGTGCTGAGGATCTGGCGGGCCCCGTCGGCCGTTCCGTTCAGTACCCATGCCGCGTAGTTGAGACGGCCGTCGTAGGCCAGCCGGTCCAGCCCGACGGTGACCGCGAAGAGCACGGCGAAGAGCAGCGCCTCGACGGCCGGGACCAGCCAGAGGTTGGTGCGCAGGCGCTCCCGGTACCAGGCGGTGGTGGAAGGCGAAGGCGTGGGCACGACGGGCTCCTGAGGGCAGGGGGCAGGGCCGTTGCCGACCAGCCTTCCCGGCGCGCCAGGCAGGGAGCTCAGCGGAGCACGGCGCCTGACGGGCGTTCACTCGGCCGAACGTCAATTCGTCATCGGTTCTTCGTCACGAGTGGTCCGCACGGGTGCCGAGGGCGCGCGGCAGGAGCCGCGCGCCCTGTCCCCCATCATGTGGCCGCCGATGTCGGACTCGGTGAAGCGTTCACCGAGCTTGGCATGCGCTATCGGCGCGGTCCGTCCCCCCCCACGGGTGGAGCGGGACCATCTCTCGCAGGTCACGCTATGCGGCGGGTGATCGGCTTCCGCCGGGTCCTGACCTTTCCTTGCGTCCAGTGGGGCTATCTTGACGCATCACTGGCACGGCAGCGGGCGGGGTACGGCGTCAGCTGTGGGTGTTCGGTGGTCCGGTTCCAGTAGGCCCGGATCGGCTGCGGACTCGGCTGGCGGACTCGGCAGATCGTCGGGGAGTTCCATCCTGACCCCGACCGTGGGCGCTTCTCCGGAAGACTTCCGGAAGACTTGCGAGCGCGGCGCTGACGACTCCTCGGAGACGAGCTCGAAGCTGTCTGAATGTTGGTCGGCTCCGGAGCGAGGGAAGCCTCCGCACTGGGGCTCCCAGCCTGCCGTCAACGGTGGCGCGTCAAGATCGAGCCGGTGGGCGTATGGGGCTCGTCAGGGTGGTCTGACTCGGCGGAGAAGTGGATCTAGCATCCGAATTTCGCACAGTCCAGTGAGGAAACAGGGGTTCACCATGCGCGCTTTCTCGCGCCTGAAACAAGCGCTGCGCCATCGCGCCATCGCGGCGGTTCTGCTGATGGCCCTGGCGATGGCGGGCGTGGGCGGCTTGGCCGCACCGCAGCGTGCTGCCGCGGCCGGCGCCAACGGCTGCGCGGGGCAGGACACCCCAGGGGGCGGCAACTGCATCAGCGCCCTGATCAATTCCATCTTCGGTGAGATCAACGTCTTCGTCTCGGCGGCCCAGGGGGCCAAGAGCGACAACGCGAAGTTCACCCAGGACGCCGTCACCCAGTTCCAGGCCACGGCGCCCGGATACAACATCCTGGTGTTCAAGTACGACGGCACCGACGCCTACGACACCAAATGGTTCGTCAACCCCTACACGGCGAACATGCACGGCGTGCTGCTCGACACGACCTTCAAGCTGCAGCACCACGATTCGGAGGGCGGCCCGTTCGGCTACGACGACTTCCGGCTCTGGATCTTCAAGGACGAGTCGACGTTCACCAACAAGGGGGACGGCGGCTACTCGAACTGGGCTTTCGTTGGGAGCGACGGCGAGACGGACACGGTGCGACACCCCCCGTGCGGGAAGATCGCCTGCAGCCACACCGACCGCACCCTCCACTTTCCCGCCCGGTCCACCCCGCAGCAGACCAACAGCCTGAGCCCGGACGCCAGTCCCGGTCACCACGCCTGCCTGGACGTCGACCAGAACGGCACCGCCAACGGCACCCCGATCCAGCTGTGGGACTGCCACGGCGGCGGCAACCAGTCCTGGACGTACAACGGCTTCCAGCTCCGCGCCAACGGCAAGTGCCTCGACCTGCCCGGTGACAACACGACGCAGGGGACCAAGCTCCAGCTCTGGGACTGCGTGGAGGTCGCCAGTCAGCGCTGGTACCTGACGCCCGACGGCACCTTCCGGCACATGGAGGACCCCACCGACCGCAGCAAGGACGTCTGCATCGACGTCCCCAACGGCGTGGTCACCAACGGCACCCGGCTCCAGGTCTGGGGCTGCGGATCGGCGGCCAACGGCAGCCTCGGCCACCAGAGTTGGCACTGGGGCGGCGTGATCGCGGGTGGCGGCGGGGGAACGGGTGACGGCGGCAAGGTCATCGACGGCACGCCGTACCTGCGCCTGTCGGACGGCCTGGGCGCCGTCGTCACCGGCTCCAACGCCGGAGCGTCGGTCGTCGCCGGGATCCGGGGCGGCAGCGACTCGAAGTGGCAGTTCACCTCCCTGGGCGGCGGCCGCTACAAGATCACCAACGTCTCCTCCGGCCTGGCTCTCACCGAGAACACCGGCAGCTATCTCGCCGAGACCCAGCCCTGGAACGGTGCCGACGAGCAGAAGTGGGAGCTCGTCAGCGCGGGGAACGGCACCTACCAGCTCCGGATCAGCTCCGACGACTGCCTGACCTACGACGAGGACTTCAAGACCCTGGGCGTGTGGACCTGCAAGAGCGGCTGGACCCAGCAGTGGGCACTCAGCTGACGACCCGGTGACACGAACGGGCCCACCGCGCTGCGGCGGGCCCGTTCGCGGGTTCACCCCTTGTTGCCAACTGCTCTGACCGCAAGGGCTGCTGCGTATGGGGAGAAGGGCCATCGCCTGACGGCGTCGGCCCGCATCACACCAAGACCTTCATCAGCCTTCTAGGCCAGCGCGAAGGGAGGCCGGAAGGCTGAACTCATGATTGACGAAGCCTTGATGCCCGTCGTGCATTGCAGCCGTGACCAGTGCCCTAGGGTCGAGACCTGACTGGGCATCAGTCGATCGACCGGGAGGTGCGCGGGGCATGGGAGACGGGCGGATCGTCGTCGAGCTGCCGGATCTGGAGCGGCTGGCCAAGGGCCCGGACGCCTCAGCACCGAGTACCTGGAGCAGTGGGCGGACCGGGGGATGGTCGCGGGTGCCGCGCTGAAGGAGCTCTCGTTCAGCGACCCGCTCATGGTGCTGCGACGGCAGCCGCGGTTCGCGTACGCGGGGCCGGGCGCGCCCGACGCGGCCGGGATCGAGAACCGGATCCGGTAGGCGTTCGGCTGACGGTGGGGAGAAGCGCTATGGGCTGGTCCGGCTACGCCCTGTGGCTCGGGGCCGTGTCCTTCGTGGTTCTGAGCAACCTGTGGTGGCTTTGGGAAAAGGCCAGGATGCGACGCCTGCGGCGACGGCGCACGGGGGTTCCGGAGGCGGAGCAACTCGCCGAGTTGGCAGCCGAACTGGCCGCGGTCGCGGTGTTGGGCTCCGGCGGCCGGCGCCTGGCGGTGCAGCGGGCGAAGTACCCGGCGCTGACCACCGAGCAGGCACGCTCGCTGGTTGGAGCGGCGTGGGCGGGCGAGTGCTGGGGTGTGATCTCGGAGGTAGTCGTGGGGCGTCGTCCGGGAGTGCTCGTCCAGCCGGTGAGCATGGAGGGTGCCGGCGGCTGCAGCGATCGACCGGACCTCGAAAAGCTCGCGCGGAGCGGTGGCTTTGTCATGACCTTCCAGCTTGGCCATGAATTGCTACTGGACGGTGCGTCGGATGGAAGATGTGATCGACGCCGGTGGGGCGGAGGTCTAACCTCCAGCTGTGCCGATACCCGAGAACACTGCGCCAATCCCCGCTCTGGGCGGGAACTCCGCCACTCTTGTACGGCTGGCGCGGTGGCGCACCCGCTCCCGTGTCTGTGCCGTGATCGATTTGGCCGCCGGAGCGGGCGGCGCCGCTCTGCTGCTCCTTGCTGCGGTCGACAGCCTGGCCTCCTGGCCCTCGAACCGGGTGATGCTCTCCCATGACGATCTGTCAGACTTCGCGGGCGCGACCCTCATCCCGCTCTGGTTCTGGCTCATCGCGTCGCTCGCGCTGGTCGTGGGTGTGAGTAGACCCAGGCGCGGCAAGGAGGAGCGGGCCGCGCGACGCGCGGCCGAGAAGCAGATCTGGGGTGCCATGTTCCCGCACCGGCGGGTGCGGATCGGGCTCGGCATCGTCGCCCTTCTCTGCCTCGGCGTAGTGGTCGGCGGGTTCGCCGTCGGCGGCTCGAAGGGCAGCGCGCGAATGCTGACCGGCCCGAGGTACCAGGTGTCGGTGCCGAACCTCAACCGCTCCGACTGGACCGACGTCCCGCGCGAGCAGTACGACCGTTGGCAGGCCGAGTTCGTCCGGGAGGACGGGTTCTTCACCTTCTTCGGCCTCTTCCTGACCGGCGGCAGCCTCGGGCTGCGCCAACTCCACCGCCGGCCGCCCCGCTAGCGGTGGCTTGTCACGCGGCCTTGGCCGGGTAATGGGTCCAGGTACGGATGGGTGAGTCGGGGGCGAAGTTGTCTTCGGTTCGGCGCGTGCGTTGTGCCAGCGGACGTAGGCACCGATGGCGGCGTTCTGCTCGTCGTGGCTGCGGTGGTCGGTGCCGTTGAGAGCGAAGTAGCGAAGCGCCGCGACCTCGGGCTCGATCCAGTTCAGCCACGAGCCGTAGGTGGGCAGGAAGACCAACTCGACCTCGTTGTCCCCGGCCCAGGCCCGTACGTTCGGGTGCTTGTGCGGGGAGAAGTTGTCCAGCACGACGTACAACTTCTCCTCGGGCCAGCGGGCCCGCAGGGCCTTGAGCAGGCTGAAGTTCCCCCGCCACCGCTTTGCTTGCGGATTCGATAGTAGATCTTGCCGGTGGCCAGGTCAAGGGCGGCGAGCATGTGCATCACGCCGTCGTAGCGGTTGTAGGTGGCCCTCAGCCGGCGCGGCGAACGCACGGGACACCAGGCCTTACCCTTGCGGGGCTGGAGGTTGAGCGGGCCGAACTCGTCCACGCACACCACCCGGCCGTCGACGAGCGGAGTGTCGTAGAGCTCCAGGACCCGGTGCATCTTGGTTGGCGGCGGTGTCGCCCGGCTCGTCCGACATCGGCCTTCGCTTTGGACAGGCCCAAACGCTCACAGTGGGGCGAGGGCCCGCACTTCGACCTGCCGCTGGTGGAAGGACCGCGTCTTGGGTCGCAGCCACTACCCACGGCACGAGTGACCCGCTGACCGTCACCTTTCCAGTAGGCCCGGGGGAAGGCGCAGATCGCGGGGACGGTACCTGTCGACCGTCCCCGCGATCGTTCGGTCTCGTGTTCGCGGCCCTACAACGTCCCGCCGAACCACTGCTGGTTGCGGAGGCCTGAGCAGCTCCAGGCGACCAGTGGCGTGCCGTTGTTGATGTTGCTTGCCGGTGAACGCGCTGCCGCTCGCGCGCCGCCGCACGTTCCTTCGCTGACTGCCCCGCCCGTGCCTTGGACCGCCTGTTCTGCACCATGCCCTGTTCTGCCTCGTTCTGAACTGACCGCGCCATCGGCCGCTGCGCCCGCCCTGTGGTGGAACCTGGCTGACTGCCAGAGCCGGAGCGTGCGTGCCGACACCGACACGATGATCTGTGGGTTGGGGTTCAGGAGCGAGATCCCGCGCTGAGCACGGCCCCTGGGAGTGGCGAACGCCCGTGCTCCGGACCGTTCGTCAGGTCCGGAGCACGAGCGTTCCGTGGTGGTTCAGCGAGTTCTATTGCGCTTCGTCCAACCAAGCGCGAGGAAAACCAGAGAAGCTGTGAAAGCCGCTCCGCCGAGAATGCTGGCATCGTTTCGGGTGGAGTCCCACTCCGCGATGAGGGCGACCAGTGCCGCCAATGCCAGGAGTCCGACGACGACCGCGGCTGCTACCTGTTTCATGGGGCCTACCTTCGTCCGATCCGTTGAGTTCGCCCGGGGAAGTGCTTACCCGAAGGGGTTGCAGACGAAGCCCCCCGCCCCGATGGTCCCCAGCCAGTAGATGATGGTCCACCCGTCCCGGTGCTGGCAGACCTGGATCCCGCCGGCGATGACGCCGAGCGCGGCGGCAACGGCTGCGGCGTAGTGGCCGCCGCCGAGCGCGGCCGCCAGGCCGGCGACACCGGCGCCGACCCAGAAACCACCCTCGACCTTGTTGGTCAGCCACGAGTCCAGGCCGACCTCGATGCCGTACCAGTGCGTCTTGATGTAGCCGTCGTGGCCGCGCCAGGTCGTCATCGGGATCGGGTGCTGGCCGCCGCCGGTCGACTGCCCGACACTCTCCAGGAGACCATCGCTGGGAACCGCGACTCCGTCCGGCGACATTTCGAGCTTGCCGCTCTTGATGTTGGCGTTGACCTGTGCCATGAACGACTGGAGCTGCTCCAGCTGCGCGGCGGGCACCTTCTTCAGCACCGACGCCGGGGCGTCGATGGAGTACCCGGACTTGGAGAAGGTGACATAGTCGTTGAGCACGTGGAGCGGGCTGGACTGCGGAGCGAGCTCGCCGGCCGGGAGATGGTCGCCTGCCCCCGATCCGTGCAGCGCGGCCGTGCCGACCTGGGCCTGCTGCGAGTTGGTCGCCGCCGAAGCCACGGGCGTGATCGTCAGCAGCATGCCGGTGGCTGCGGCCAGCGCCGCCGCGCCCAGCGCGGCACGCCTCACAACACTCTTCAATTCAACCCCCATTGATGTTGCGCCAACAACTGGTTGGCGCAACATCAATAGTCACACCCGCCACACGCGTTGGCGAGTCAGGAGATCGTCAATTCGTCGAACTGGCGTACCTTGCACCGAGGCATACTCGACCCGTCAGGCCCCCTCGTCAGGATCCTCGCCCCGGAGCCGCGCCGTGAGTCCCTCCGCTATCGCTCGGGCCAACTCCTCCTGCCCCGTGTACCGCGCCACGCCCGGCGACACCTGCTCTGCCGTCAGGTCCTGCGTCCGTACCACCAGCACCGGCTGCCTGGCGAGGGTCTGGCCGTCGCCCGCCGGGGGCAGCAGGACTACGCTGAGTTCAGCCGCCCGGAATGAGTCGCCGATGTGGCCGGGCGGTATCGCCAGCGACAGGTGGAAGTCGCACGACGCGTTACCCGCAACGTCGATCGGGTACTCAACGGTGCCGGGGCCCACCGGAATCCCGCGATCGGTCAGGTCCTCGATGCCCGGTGCGATCTGTTTGAAGAACCCCACCCGAACGCCGGACGGCATGCTGATCCGCAGCGCGAGGTCACGGGCGAAGGCCTGGCGGGTGCCGTCGATGATCGAGGCCAAGTCGTGTGCCAGACTTCCCTGTTCCGTCGCTGCGGCTGGTTCGGCGACGATGTCCAGGGTGCCGCTCAGTGCACTGGCGACCGATCTCAGCTGGCTCACCTTCCAGTTGGTGCCGATCCCACGCGCATGGCAGGTGAAGCGGCCCGCCGAGGAGGCGAGGGCCGCTGCCAGTTCCTCGGCACTCTCGGCGGCAGCGTCCTGGTCCGCCAACAGGATCGCGGTGCGCACCGTGTCGGCATGGGCGGCGAACAGCCGGTCGGCGAGCCGGATCCAGCGTCCGAACGCCGCCGCTCCGACGGGCTCCAGCTGCCCCAGGGCGGCGCGTGCCTCGGCCTTCGTCACCGCGTTCGCCCGGACCAGCCGCATGCTGTCCGGATACAGCATCCGCGCGTACTCCGAGCCGGCCACCACAGCGAAGGAGACGCCGTCGTCCAGGCCGTCGATCGCCTCGGCGACACCGCGCCTGACGGCCAGGAAGTCGGCGTCGGGCAGGTCTGCGGAGAGTCCGAGCAGCAGCACGAGCGAGCGCGGTGCCGCAGCCGCCAAGTCCGGTGAGCCGGCATCCGTTCCGCTCACTGTCAGGATGGCGTTGGCCTCGGCGGCGTCCGGCGGCAGGTGCTCGTTCTGGAACACCTCGAGGCCGATCCCTGAGGCGGCCGGCGTGGAAGGCCACCCGGGTTCGGTTCTGACCGTCGGCTCGTGTGCGGCGGTCGACACCGGGCCTGGCCGGGGTCCGAGGGGCGCACTGCCGGACCGGGGTCGTCCCAGGCGCCGGAGTTGGTCCGCGACGGCCCCGGCGTACCTAGGCCGCGCTGCGGGGTCCTTGCCGAGTAGCGCCGAGACGAGTTGCTGCAGAGCGTCCGGGAGCCCGGGGCGCCGCGAGGCCAGCGGCGGTGGCGGTGTGTGAAGGTGAGCCAGCATCACTGCTCGGTAGTCCCCGTAGGCCGAGAACGGTGGGCTCCCGGTGAGCAGCGCGAACAGCACGCAGCCCAGGGCGTACAGGTCCGCCCGCCCGTCGACCCGTTGCCCCAGGCACTGCTCAGGAGCCATGTACGCGGGCGTGCCCATGAGGTCGCCCTCCCGGGTGAGGTCGGAGTCGGCCCGCACGAATCCCGCGAGTCCGAAGTCGCACACCTTGACCCGGCCACCGGCGACCAGCATGAGGTTGGCGGGTTTGATGTCCCGATGGACGATGTCCGCCTGGTGCGCGTACGACAGCGCGTCGGCGACCTGCGCGGCCAGGTCCACCGCCTGGTCCACGGGCAGCGGGGATTCCCGCGCTCTGAGCACCGCGCGCAGGTCCCGGCCCTCGAGCAGTTCCATCACCAGGTGGAGCTGCCCGTCCTGAGCCCCGCTGTCGAAGACCTGGGTGATGCCTGGATGCTGGAGCCGCGCGGTGACCCTGGCCTCGCGACGGAACCGGTCCAGGAGCTCGCCGTCGACGGCCGTATGGGTGGAAAGGAACTTGATCGCAACGTGGCGGTCGAGTCTGGCGTCGTGGGCCCGCCAGACCTCGCCCATCCCACCGCGCCCGAGTAGCTTCTCCAGCCGGTACCGGCCAACGATGTGAATCCCGGCAGCGTTCAAGACCCCCCGCATTCCGCCCGCTTCCTCGGATCCCGGAGGCCACGGGCCAGCTGATGCCGCAGCACGACTGTACTGCGGCCCGAGATCCTGGAAGGGCCTCAAGACCGAGCTTCGGCAGCGGCAACCCGGCCGTCACACCTCACGACTCCTGCGCCACCACTACTGAGACCGGTGGTCATCGGTGGGTGGCAGCCTCGACGGTCAGTTCGAGGCGGCCCTCGGCCCTGTCGTACTCGAAGAGCTCACCGTAGCGGCCCCAGTCGATGGCGGTGTCGAGCTGGCGGCGGGCGTCCTCATCGGAGAAGCCCCGGTGGAGCAGGTCCAGCAACAGCCCCTCGCGCAGCACGTGGTCTCCGGCCGCTGTGAGCGCCTGCACGATCGCACGGACCAGCGGCACGTGACTGGGGCGTGCCGGGCGAAGAGCTGCTTGCTGGTAAGGATGCCGGCGCCCGCGAACTCCCGGCCGACCGGAGTGAAGGCGATCCGCGGGCCGGCGGTGCGGGCAAGGTCCAACACGACCGCCGCGTCAACCAGCGGCAGCAGGTCGTCCACCTCGAAGCTGAGCTCGTCGGCGAGTTCGGCCAGGCCGTCCTCGCCGTCCCGTGCGGCGAGGATCTCCAGCAGGCCGGAGAGGCCGCCGGGACTGGCCATCGGCAGCGGTGCACCGGTGGGGGGCGGGGGCGCCGAGCACGGTGGAGACGGCCGCGCCGCCCTTGCTGTCGCCGACCGCGTCGGTGGGAGTCTGCTCGCGGCCGGTCAGGATGCCGTAGACGGTGTCGACGGGAGCCTCGAACGCGGGGTCGCGCCGGTCGCGCGGGCGTGGCAGCGAGACCGGGAGCTCTGCCTTGATCCGCCCCGGATCGGAGGACAGCACGAGGATCCGGTCGGGGGGAGCAGGATCCCTAACAGCATCTGTACGGTGGTCTCGCCGACGTCGGCTGCGTGGCCCGCTTCGGTCCGGCCACGGTTCGGGGCACCGCTGCAGGCGGCGTCCACGGTGTGCGGGCCGGCGGTGGGCGTGGCGATGCTGTCGGAGACCGCCGGCCCAGCCGTGGTGTCGACCGCCACCGCGCTGCCGCGCCGGGTGCCGTCGACTTGGCGGGTGACCGTGCCGTCGGCCGGTACCAGTACGACAGTTGCGGTGAACTCGACCGGCCGGCCGAACACCGAGGGGTGGGCGGAGGAAGCGAGTACCGAGAACTCGGGAAGCCGCTTGTGTAGTTGCCGTCGCTGGTGAGGTGGAGGACGGCAATTGTCCCGTCGCCGACCAGCCACCGAGGGCAGGGCCCGGGTGCCGGCTCTCTAACTGCCCATGATCGTGGCGAAGGTCGCCGGATCGGCGTCGAAGCCGTGGACGCCGGCACGGAATCCCCAGGCTCCTGAGCCCTCGCGGACGAATTCCGCGACCCTCGCGGCCGTGGCGTCGCCGACGCCGGTGAAGTCCACCACCGCGAGGTCATCGTGCCCGGTCCGGATCCGTACGGCGGGATGGGCTATGTCTGCGAAGGTCAGCCGGCCGGTGTGCTGCTGGATGGCGACGCCCACGACCACCCGGAGGTAGCGGTCGGCCAGGCGGTCGAGCTCCAGGACCAGGCGCTCGTCGACACCGAGGCCCTTGCCGTCGCGGCTGTCCCTGCTGAGCGTGATCGTGCCGTCGGGAGAGCGGCTGTCGAAATGCACCAGGTAGGCGGGGGCACCGGACGGAGCGTCGGTGGTGTACGTCGCCGCGAGGAGGTCCAGGTCGTGGGGCGCCGAGCCCGCGGGACTCGGATCCCACAGCAGGCCCACTTCGACTCGTTCCAGGCCCTTGTTGAGACTGCTCACCGGACTCTCCGTTCGTCGGCACACCGTTCTCGATGGTGCCACCACAGGACGGACAGCAGTGGGCAACGGTTGGATAGTTACGTTAAATTGACATGGCGTCAGCCGCCAGACTCCGCAACCATGAGTTCGTTGGCCGCCCGCCCGTGGCGGAGCGTCAGGCGCCGGCCCGGTAGCGGTGCATGAGCGCGACGGCCATGGCGCCCTCGCCCACCCCCGATGCCACCCGTTTGATCGAGTGGGCCCGAACGTCACCGGCGGCGAAGACCCCGGGGGCGCTGGTCTCCAACAGGAAAGGGGTGCGCTCCAGGGGTCAGGACGCGGGCGGGTTTCCGGCACGCAGCAGGTCGGGCCCGGTGAGGACGAACCCATGCTCGTCACAGTCCACGACACCGTTCAGCCAGGCGGTACGCGGCCGTGCCCCGATGAACGTGAAGACGAACCTCGCCTCCTCCTCGGCCTCGGCGCCGGTCGAGGCGTACACGCCCGCCGCGAGTCCGGCCGGGCCGGCGCACGCTCGCGAGGTCGCCGCCCTCGACCATAGGGAGCGCGGACCACCTTTCCTCCCGTACCCGGGATCCACGAGATGCGAGCACCGCGGGAGCGGGCGGGCCGTCAGCGGAACTCCCGCAGCCGTGGGCGGACACCGAGTACGGTCAGGGCGAGGGCGGCCGCCAGGGTGAGGCCGCCGGCGAGGGTGACCCCGAGACCGAGATCGTCATCGGAGTCCGCGACCGCCCGGTCGAGAGCTCTCTGATTGATCGTCAGGACATCGTCCAGGGCGTGGCTGAGTTGGTCGAAGTCGGCATCGGACTGGCCAGGGGCGGTGCCGGTGTCGAAGGTGACCGCGTCCTTGAGCTTTCCCTGGTTGCGCAGGCCGCGGATCGTCCGGTCGTCCTTCTCGTACTGCTGGAAGGCGGTCAGGAGGCGTTCGGCGGCGGCTTGTTCGCCGGGGAAGGTGATGTTGTCGAGCTCGGTGCCCAGGTAGCCACCGAACGGGACGCTGCGGTGGTCGGCCCGGTGCTGGTCGGCGGCCTGGGCGAGCCTGTCGTCGTAGGTGCCGATCGTTGCGCCGTCGAGGCGGACGATGGACTGGCTCTTGTCGAGGAAGCTCTGCTCGTAGGCGGCGGCGCGGGCCGGGTCGGTGAGGTAGCGGCTCTCGTCGGCGTTCATGTCGTAGGCCACCGCGCGGGTGCGGCTGAGGGCTATGACGGAGTCGTAGGCGTTGCTCTTGGCGACGATGAGGTGGTTCTCGGCACGGGAAGCAAGGGTGAGGCCCGCGGTCGCGGTGATGACGGTGAGCAGCGTGACGGCGGCCAGCGGTGGGTTGATGATGCGGTGGAAGCGCACCGAGAGCAGACGCTGCAGCAGGACGAGGGTGGCCAGGGCGAGTCCGGTGGTAATGAGGATCCACCACCAGCCTCCGGAGATGGCGCTGCGCTGGGCCGTGTAGGTGCGGTCGACGGTGGCGGCGCTGGCGGCGGTGACCTGGTCGGCGGCCGGCAGGAGTTGCCGGCGGAGCAGGTCGGTGGCCTGGCGGTAGGCGGCGAGGGCGTCGGCGGGGGGCTGGCCGGCTGGGGCGTGGGCCTGGTCTTCGAGGAGCCGGGTGCGGGCGACGAGGGCCTCGTACTGGCCGAGTTGGTCGAGGACGGACTGGACGGCCCGCTGTCCGTTCGGGTCGCCGGCGGACGCTTCGGCGGCCTTCTGGAGGTCGCCGTCGGCCTGGGTGCGGCGCTGGTCGTAGGTTTCGAGGGTCTGTTGGCGCTGGGCGGCGTAGCCCGGGTCGGCGCCGAACAGGAGGAGGTTGGCGACCTGGGAGTCCATGTCGCTAAGGGCGAAGTACAGGTCCGCGGTACGGACGGCCTGCGGCGCGTCGCGGTGGCCGATGTCGTCGATGCCGCCCCGGGCGTCGCTGAGAACACCGGCGATCGCGGCGGCCGCCGCGAGGAGGGCGGCCAGGCAGACGCCGGTGAGACCGCGCACCAGGCGTGGGGTGTTCCACCAGGCCCGGTCCAGCGCAGCCGACCACCGTGCCCTGCCGGGCCGTTGGGCCCGGCCCGGAACGGGTTCCCCGGGGAACGGTGTGCGGGGGGCACGCGGCGCGGATACCGGACCGGTCGTACCGGGACGTGCCGCTTCAGGCAGCCTCGTCTTCCCAGGCCCGATCGTTCCGGCCGGTGTCCGCTCTCTCATTGCCGCGTGCTCCCCGTCACCTGACCGCCGGTGCTCCCAAGCCATTTCGGCACCGGCGGCAACAGCCCCGGTCCGGGCTCCCCCACGGAGCGGACCGGGCCTTGGTGATGAACCTATGAGCCGCAATGTCTGATGCCGGATTTCCTGACGGTATCTTCGCGCTGAGCAGGGCGGCTTTGACGTTTTCCTGATCCGCCCGACGCGGACTGACTAGCGTGTCAGACCGACAGCCCCCTCAGGGCCGGTAGCGGTAGCCCATACCTGGTTCGGTGAGCAAATGGCGGGGTCTGGTCGGGTTGGGTTCGAGCTTGCGGCGCAGTCCCGCGAAGTAGACGCGTAGGTAGTTGGTGCGGTGTTCCTGCTCGGGCCCCCAGACCTGTCGCAGGATCTCCCGGCCGGGCACCAGCTGACCGGGAGCGGCGAGCAGCACCTTGAGGATCTGCCACTCGGTCGGTGTGAGCCGAACGACGCCGTCCGGACCGGTGACGGTGCCCGCCACGAAGTCCACGGTGTGGTCGCCGATCGTTGCGGTCGGCGGTGGGCCGACTTCGGCGGCCGAGCGTCGGAGCGCCGCGCGTAGCCGGGCGAAGAGCTCCTCGACCTCGAACGGCTTGGTGAGGTAGTCATCGGCGCCCGCGTCCAGGGCCTGGATCTTGTCCTGGAGTCCGCTGCGGCCGGACAGGACGATGATCGGCACCGTCAGGGCGGAGCGCAGCCCGTGGATGACGTCGATGCCGTCGAAGTCCGGCAGACCCAGATCGAGCAGCACGGCGTCGGGTGGGGTGTGGCCGGCGGAGTCCAGGGCCTGCTGCCCGGTGCTGGCGGTGAGCACGGAGTAGTGCCGGGCGTGGAAGTTGATCCGCAGGGCTCGCAGCAGCCTGGGGTCGTCCTCCACCACCAGGATGTGGCTCACCGCCCTGTCTCCTCTCGGCTGGCGCTCACTGCTCCTCCTGCGCAGCCGGCGGCTCGGCGCTCTCCGCGGCGGCCGGGAGGACGAGGAGCATGGTGGTGCCGCCGCCGGGGGTGTCCTCGACGTCGAGGGTGCCGCCCATGGCCTCGGCCAGGCCACGGGAGAGGGCGAGTCCGAGACCGAGGCCGGTGGTGTTGTCGTTGTCGCCGAGGCGTTGGAAGGGTAGGAAGACCTGCTCGCGGTCCTCGGGGGCGATACCGGGGCCGCGGTCGATGACGCGGACCTCGACGCGGTCCTGGTGGTGGCTGGCGGTGACCAGTACGGGAGCGCCGGGGGCGTTGTGGCGCAGGGCATTGGTGATGACGTTGGCCAGGACCCGCTCCAGCAGTGGCGGGTCGGCCAGCACGGCCGGGACGGTGTCCAGGTCGAGCGGCTGGACGGCTGCATCGGGGCGGGTGAGGGAGTCCATGGCCCTCGCGAGGGCGTCGATCAGTTCGGTGGGAGCGAGGTGGAGGGTGAGAACACCGGCTTGGAGGCGGCTCATGTCGAGCAGGTTGTCGACCAGCCGGGTCAGCTTGACCAGCGACTCGTCGGCGAGGTCCAGGAGTTCGGTCTGGTCCTCGGGCGAGAACTCGACGTCGGAGCTGCGGAGGGAACCGATGGACGCGAGGGCGGCGGCGAGCGGGGTTCGCAGGTCGTGGCTGACCGCGGCCAGCAGCGCGGTGCGCATCTTGTCGGCAGCCTTGATCGGCTCTATCTCCGCTGCGACGGTGGCCAGTCGGTCGCGCTCCAGGGCGGCGGCGATGTGGGCGGCGAAGGCGGTCAGCACGCGCTGGTCGGAGGCGGGCAGCCGCCGACCGACCAGGACCATCAACGCGCCTGCGTTGACCGCGACTTCGCTGACGTCGTGGTCGCCGGCAGCTTCGCTGTCGCCGTCGCTGCGGGCGATGGCCTCGCCGGTGGTGCGGTTCAGCAGGGCGACGGAGTGCATGCCGAAAGCGGTGCGGGTCTTCTCCAGCAGCGCGGGTACGGCGTCGGCGCCGCGCAGCACGCTGCCGGCGAGCGTGGAGAGGGTCTCGGCCTCGGCGGTGGCGCGGGCGCCGCGGGCAGCCAGCCGGGAGGCGCGGTCGACCACGGAGGAGACGGTGAGTGCGACGGCGGCGAAGACCAGGAGGGCGACGATGTTGTTGGGCTGGTCGATGGTGAAGGTGTGGAGCGGCGGGATGAAGTAGTAATTGAGCAGCAGGGAGGCGATCAGCGAAGCGACCAGCGCGGAGACCGCGCCGCCGAGCAATGCCACGGCAACGACGCCGAGTTGGAAGATCAGCGCGTCGGTGGTGAGGTTGATGGCGTGCCGGAACAGGGACAGAAACACCGTCAGTAACACAGGCAGTGCGAGACCGGCGAGGTACCCGGCGATGGTGCGGCGCGGCGAGTGGCGACGGCCGAGGGAGGGCAGGCGGCCGCGCCCGGTGAACTCGTGGGTGACCATGTGGACGTCGATGTCTTCGGAGGCGTCCACGGTGGTCTCGCCGATGCCCGGGCCGGTGAGGAAGCGGTTGATCCGGCCGCGCCGGCTGGTGCCGAGGACCAGTTGGGTGGCGTGGTGGGCGCGGGCGAAGGAGAGCAGTGCGGTGGGGATGTCGTCGCCGACGACCACGTGGTAGATGCCGCCGAGGGATTCGACCAGCTGCCGCTGCTGGGCCAGCGCGCCGGGGGACGCGCCGGCGAGGCCGTCGCTTCGGGTGACGTGCACGGCCAGCAGTTCGCCGCCTGCGGTGCGGTCGGCGATCCGGGCGGCGCGGCGGATCAGGGTCTCGCCCTCCGGCCCGCCGGTGAGGGCGACCACCACCCGTTCGCGGGTCTCCCAGACCCGGTCGATGTTGTGCTCGGCACGGTAGTCGCGCAGGCCTTCGTCGACCCGGCCGGCCACCCAGAGCAGGGCGAGCTCCCGCAGCGCCGTCAGGTTCCCGACCCGGAAGTAGTTGGTGAGCGCGGCGTCCACCTTCTCGGCCTTGTAGACGTTGCCGTGAGCCATCCGTCGGCGCAGCGCTTGCGGGGCCATGTCGACGAGTTCGATCTGGTCGGCCCGGCGGACCACCTCGTCCGGCACGGTCTCCCGCTGCGGGGTGCCGGTGATCTTCTGGACCACGTCGTTGAGGCTCTCCAGGTGCTGGATGTTGACCGTGGTGATGACGTCGATTCCGGCGGCGAGCAGTTCCTCGACGTCCTGCCAGCGTTTGGCGTGGCTGCCGCCGGGGATGTTGGTGTGCGCGAGTTCGTCGACGAGTACCACTTGGGGCCGGCGGGTGAGGATCGCGTCGAGATCCATCTCCGGGAAGTCGGTGTCCCGGTAGCGGCGGGTGAGCCGCGGGATGAGCTCCAGGCCCTGGAGCAGGTTCTCGGTGTGCCGGCGGCCGTGGCACTCGATGAAGCCCACCACGACGTCCGTCCCGCGGTCCTGTCTGCGGTGGGCCTCGTCCAGCATTCGGTAGGTCTTGCCGACACCGGGGGCGGAACCGAGGTAGACCTTCAGCTGTCCCTGGCGCTTCAAGGAGCCGGGCGTGAGGTCACGGGACATGGGCGCTGCTCTTTCCTGCGACGGAGGCCGGACATGGGGTGGAGCGGTCGCCGGGATGCCGAGCAGGACGACGGGCTCCGCTCAGCGGACACGGCACATGGGCAACCGACCCGGGTGCAGGGTCTCCCCTTGCGCCCGGGTCGGTCGGATCACTGGTTGAACGGATGTGCGGTTGTCACTGGAGCTCGCTCAACGCCTTGTTGAGCAGCACCACGTTGACTCCCGGGGCACCGAGGAAGCCGAGGGAGCGGCCGTCGGTGTACTTGGAGATCAGCGTGTTCAGCTGATCGGCTGTCACCTTGCCACCGCGGGCCTGGACGACCCGGTTGACCTGCTCCTTGGCGTAGGCCGTCGAGATGTGCGGGTCGAGGCCGGAGCCGGAGGCGGT
>NZ_JARZAH010000025.1:0-107400 GCF_029892145.1 Kitasatospora sp. GP30 | reverse complement strand
GCGCCGCGCCCCCGCCCGGGGGCCCCCCCCCCCCGGGGGGGGGCCCCCGCCCGGGGGCGGGGGGGGGGGCGCCCCCCGGCGGGGCGGCGGGCCCCGCGCCCCGGCCGCCGCCGTCTCTACTGCTGAGTAACCCCCGTGTTCCGGGCCGGGCCGCCTTCTGGCACCATGACCTCCACACATGCTGCGATGATCATGCGCCGCCCGCGGCAGGCCCTCCCGGAGAACGCGATGCACCCCTTCCTCGACCATCCAGGCCCACTCGCCTTCGCACACCGCGGCGGTGCCCTCGGCGCGCCGGAGAACTCGCTCGCCGCCTTCGAGCAGGCCGTCGCGCTCGGCTACCGCTACCTGGAGACGGACGTGCACGCCACCGCCGACGGCGTGCTGCTCGCCTTCCACGACCACCGGCTCGACCGGGTCACCGACCGTGGCGGTGCCATCGCCGAACTGCCCTGGAGCACCGTCCGCGAAGCGCGGATCGGCGGCACCGAGCCGATCCCGCTCCTGGAGGAGCTGCTGGCGGCCTTCCCCGAGGCGCGCTTCAACATCGACGTCAAGGCAGCGCCCGCCGTCCGGCCGCTGGTCGAGGCGATCCGCCGGACCGACTCCTGGGACCGCGTCTGCGTCGGCGGCTTCTCCGACACCCGCCTCGCCGCCGTCCGCGCCGCCGCGGGCCCGCGGCTGGCCACCTCGCTCGGGCCGCGCGAGGTGCTGCGCCTGCGGCTGCGTTCGCTCGCCGGTCCGCTCGTCCCCGGCCGCCGCCCGCCCGGGCCGGGCATCTGCGCCCAGGTGCCCGAGCGGCACCGGGGCGTCCGGGTGGTAGACCGCTCCTTCGTCCGCACCGCGCACCGGCTCGGCCTGCAGGTCCACGTCTGGACCGTGGACGACCCGGTACGGATCGGGGCTCTCCTTGACATGGGTGTGGATGGCATCATGGCGGACCGCATCGACGTCCTGCACGACGTGCTTGCCGAGCGCGGCCGCTGGACCGGCAGCGACCGTGGAACGACCACCGGAGAAGACTGATCATGATCACCGCTACCGACCCGGCCGACCAGTCGACCGCCGCCGATGCCGACGCCCGCGCGATGAGCCGGATGCGGTTCGGCTGGTACGTCAACGACTGGGCCAACGCCGCGTTCTCGGCCACCGTCCTCACGGTCTTCATCGGCCCGTACCTGACCACGGTGGCCAAGAACGCCGCGGACGCCCACGGCGACGTCCACCCGCTGGGGCTGTCCATCCGGGCCGGCTCGTACTTCCCGTACACCGTCTCGTTCTCGGTGCTGGTCTCGGTCGCCGTCATGCTGCTGACCGGTACCGTCGCCGACCGGACCGGGCGGCACAAGGAGCTGATGTGCGGCTTCGCCTACGTCGGCGCGCTGGCCACGATGGGGATGTTCTTCCTCGACGGCGACCGGTACCTGCTCGGCGGTGCGCTGCTGGTGGTCGCCAACATCGCCTACGCGGTGTCGGTGGCGCTGTCGTACGCCTTCCTGCCGGGGCTCGCGACCGCCGACGAGCGTGACACGGTCTCGTCCAAGGGGTGGGCGGTCGGCTACGCGGGCGGCGGGCTGCTGCTGATCGCCAACCTGGCGCTGTTCGAGGGGCACGACGCTCTCGGCGTCTCCTCCGGCACGGCGGTCCGGATCTGCCTCGCCTCGGCGGGGCTCTGGTGGGCGCTGTTCACCCTGGTGCCGCTGTTCCGGCTGCCGTCCCGTGCCGGGGCGACCCCGGTCGCCGCCCGCCGGCCCGCCGAGCCGGGCAAGCCCGCCGCCGGCAGCCTGCGCGAACTCGCCCGCACCCTGCGCGGTATGCGCCAGTATCCGCTGACCCTGCTCTTCCTGGCGGCCTTCCTCTGCTACAACGACGGCATCCAGACCGTCGTCTCCCAGGCCTCGCTGTTCGGCAGCGAGGAACTCGGCATGGGCCAGACGGCGCTGGTCGCCGCCGTCCTGCTGGTGCAGATCGTGGCGATCGGCGGCGCGCTGCTGCTCGGGCGCATCGCCCGCCGCTACGGCGCCAAGCGGACCGTCCTCGGCTCCCTGGTCGCCTGGGTGGCCACCCTCGCGCTCGGCTACCTGATGCCCGCCCACAAGCCGGTCTGGTTCTTCGGCCTGGCCGCCATGATCGGCCTGGTCCTGGGCGGCAGCCAGGCGCTCTCCCGCTCGCTCTTCTCGCACCTCATCCCGGCCGGCCGGGAGGCGGAGTACTTCAGCGTCTACAAGATCAGCGACCGGGGCACCAGCTGGATGGGCCCGCTGGTCTTCGGGCTCGCCTACCAGACCACCGGCAGCTACCGGTTGGCGATCATCTCGCTGCTGGTCTTCTTCGTCATCGGCTTCGCGGTCCTGGCCAAGGTCCCGGTCCGCCGCGCCATCGAGGCCGTCGGCAACCCCGTGCCCGAGCGCCTCTGACGCGCGCCCACGCCGACTGGCATTTCAGTCAGGGTGGGTCGCGCTCGGGCTCGGACCGCCGGGTAGGGTGTGGGCCTATGGCCGGCCGCAAAACATCAATCCTGGAAGCAGCCGCGCGGGTGATCGCCCGCCGCGGGGTCCGTGGTCTGCGGGTGGAGGAGCTCGCGGCCGAGGCCGGTGTTTCCACCGCGCTGATCTACTACCACTTCAAGGACCGGACCGGGATCCTGCGCCAGACGCTGGAGTTCATCAGCGACCGGGCCGAGCGGTACACCACCGAGCGTGCGGCCGGCGGCGAGGAGCTCGGCCCGCGTGCGGAGCTGGAGCAGACGCTGCTGCTGGAGCTCCAGGACACGCCCGAGGTGCGGGAGAACAGCACCGCCTGGGGTGAGCTGCGCGCCAGCGCGGTGTTCGAGTCGGAGCTGCGGGAGGACCTGGCCCGGGCGACCCTGATCTGGGTGCAGGAGATCGCCGACCTGCTCGGCCGGGTGGTACCGATGGCCTCGGCCACGGCTCTCGCCGCTGCGGCCGAGCGTCTGACCGCCCTGCTGGAGGGTCTCAGCATGCGCTGGCTCTGCGGCGGCATCCCGCTGGACCACGCGAGGACCCTGCTGGTCGAGGGCGTCGACGCCGAGCTGAAGCGCCTGCAGCGGTAGCGGCAAGCCGTCCTGACCTGCGGCGCACCGCGCCGAACCGAAGCGCCTGCGGCGATTTCCGAGCCGCAGGCGCTGCTTTGTGCCGTCTGCCGGTCCTGCCTTGTCCTGCCGATGGCAGCTCGCCTTCCATTTCTTGACTGATTTTTCAGTCAGTGCGAGAGTGAGCGCTGTGCCCGGGCGGCGAGCCGGCGGTGCCGGTGCCCATACTTGATCAGGAGACTCCCATGAGCGATCACAGCAGCCGCATGGTCGGTGACGGCATCCTCGGGGGTGCCGCGGCTTCCCGGCGCGGGCTGCTCGGCGCCGCGGAGCTCGGCGCGGTCGGGCCGGCGGTCGGTGCGCAGCTGTCCGGCGCGCGGCCGGCGGCCGCCGACGGCGGGTCGGCGCCGCGTCCCCGGGTGCCGATGGACGACGTCCCGCACGCCCGGACGTGGATGTCCTGGCCCTCCCGCAAGTCGGTCTGGGGGCGGCAGCTGCGCGGCGTCCAGGAGGACATCGCGCTGATCGCCCGCACCATCGCCCGCTACGAGCCGGTCGTGCTGTGCGCCCCGGACGACCACTCGGTGGCCGAGGCCCGCTCCCACTGCGGCGCGGACGTCACCGTGATCGGCTCGATCCCGACGGATGACCTGTGGATGCGCGACATCGCCCCGGTCTTCCGGCACGACGGCCGCGGCGGACTCGACGCGGTCGGTCTGAACTTCAACGGCTGGGGCAAGAAGCAGGTCCACGCCGACGACGCCTACGTGGCGGAGGGCGTCGCCCGGCTGAACGGCCAGCGGTTCGTCCGCGCCGACTTCGTCGGTGAGGGCGGCGCGATCGAGACGGACGGCGACGGCACGGTGATGGCGACCGAGAGCAGCCTGGTCAACAAGAACCGCAACCGGCGGATGAGCCGCGACGAGATCGAGGTGGCCGTCCTGGACGCCTACGGCGCGGACAGGATGATCTGGGTGCCCGGCATCAAGGGCAGGGACATCACCGACGACCACATCGACGTCACCTCGCGCTTCGTCCGCCCCGGCGTGGTGCTGGTCCAACTGCCGCCTAACGACCGCACCGACGAGTGGGCCCGGGACGCGCGCGAGCAGTTCGCGATCCTCAGCGGGGAGACCGACGCCCGTGGGCGGCGCCTGGAGGTCATCCGGGTCGAGGGGCCGGACACCGTCCGCTCCCGCAAGTCCGACTTCGTCGACTCCTACCTCAACTTCCATGTCGTCAACGGCGCTGTCATCACCGCCCAGTTCGGCGACGCGCACAAGGACGCGGCGGCCAGGGCGGCACTGGCGGCGGCCTTCCCCGGGCGCGAGGTCGTCCAACTCGACGTCGACCGGCTGATGGCGGGCGGCGGCGGCATCCACTGCTCGACGATGCACGAGCCGCTCGCCTAGCACGGCCCCGACTGGGCCCCGCCCATCGCCAACTGGCGTGACCCGTCGCGCTGTTCACCTCGCACGGCCAGGCGCAGTGCTCAACCCGCGCGTGCTGTCGTGCTGTTCACCTCGCACGATCCGTTCCTGGGCGCAGCCGCCTGCCGTCGCGCCGCGCCCCGGACCCCGCTTCACTGGAGAGTCCCGCATGTCCATTTCCGGCTTTTCCCGTCGTGCGGCGCTGCGTTCCCTCGCCGGCGCCGCTCTGCTCGGCCTCGGCGCCACCGCCTGCACCGGCACCGGCACCGACGACCCGGCCGATCCCGCAGACCCCGCCGCCTCCGGGTCGGCCGCCCCGTCCGGCGGCGCCTCCCAGAGCGCCGGGCGCAGGCTGGGCGCGGAGTGGGAGAAGCACGAGCGGACCTTCATGGCCTGGCCCGCCTCCGAGGACGTCTGGGGCGGCCAACTGGGTGCCGTCCGCAAGGACATCGCCGCCGTGGCGCGGGCGATCGGCGGGCGCGAGCCGGTGGTGCTGCTGGTGCGCCCCGGGCAGGAGGACTCCGCGAGGAACGCCTGCGGCTCGGCTGTCGAGATCCTCTCCACCCCGGTGGACGACCTGTGGGCCCGCGACACCGTGCCGGTCTTCGTCGAGCAGGGCGGCAAGGTCAAGGGCGTCGACTTCAACTTCAGCGGCTGGGGCGGAAAGCAGCAGCACGCCAGCGACGCCGGCATCGCCCGCGCGGTGCTGGCCGAGTACGGCTTGGAGCGGATCACCACCCCGATCGTCGCCGAGGGCGGCTCGTTCGAGAGCGACGGCCAGGGCACCCTGCTGATCACCGAGAGCTCGGTGGTCAACGGCAACCGCAACCCGGGCAGGAGCCGGGACCAGGTCGAGGCGGAGCTGAAGCAGGCCCTGGGCGTCACCAAGGTGATCTGGCTGGCCGGCGTGCGCGGCAAGGACATCACCGACGCGCACGTGGACTGCCTGGCCCGGTTCGCCGCCCCCGGCGTCGTCTTCCTGGACCGGGCCTTCCCCGGCACGCCGCCCGACGTCTGGTCCCGCTCGGCCGACCAGGCCCGCGCCGTGCTCGCGGACGCCACCGACGCGGCCGGAAAGAAGCCGAAGGTCGTCGAGATCACCCAGCCCGATCCGGACCGGATCACCGGCCGTGGCGACGCGTTCGTCTCCTCGTACCTGAACTTCTACGTGGGCAACAAGGGCGTCTACCTGCCGCTGTTCGGCGACCCGGAGGCCGACGGGCAGGCCCAGCAGACCATGAAGGACCACTTTCCGGGCCGGGAGATCGTCCCGATCCAGATCGACACCATCGCCTCCGGTGGCGGCGGCATCCACTGCTCCACCCACGACCAGCCCGCCGCCTGACCCTCATCACGAGGAGGTTCATCCACGGGCAACTGACCCCCACCGAGCGCGACCGGCTGCTGATCTTCACGGCGGCCGAACTGGCCCGCCCGGCGCGCACGCGGCCTGCGGCTCAACGTGCCCGAGGCCCCGTGCGGGGGATCGCGGTCAGCGGCCGGTGGTGACGACCATGCGGAAGCGGGCCCGGCCACCGGCCATCTTGGCGACCGCGGCGGCGGTCTCCTCCAACGGGACCTCCTCGATCCAGGCGCGCACGCCGGACTGGGCGGCGAAGCGCAGGGTGTCCTGGATGTCGACGGCGGTGCCGGAGGAGTGGGCGTAGACCCTGCGGTCGCCGTTCAGCAACTGCAGCGGGCTGACCGTGAGCCGGTCGGGTGAGACACCGACGATGACGAGCTCGCCGCGTCGGGCCAGGCCGTCGATGGTGGCGGACATGGCATCGGAGTTGGTGATGGTGGCCAGGACCACCCTGGCTCCGCCGAGGGCTTGGAGGGCCTGGGCGACGTCGCCGGCGGTGCTGTCGATGTAGTGGTCGGCGCCGAGCTTGTGCGCGAGCGGCTCCTTCTCCTGCCCGCGCGCGATCGCGACGGTGCGAAAGCCCATGGCGTGGGCGAACTGGACACCCAGGTGGCCGAGCCCGCCGAGCCCGAGGATGGCGACCGTGTCGCCGGGGCGGGCGGCGGTGTGGCGCAGGGCGTTGAAGACGGTGATCCCGGCGCAAGCCAGCGGGGCGGCCTCGGCGGCGGTCAGCTCGTCCGGCACGGCGGCCAGCGCGACGGCGGGGACGATGACGGAGTCGGCGTAGCCGCCGGGGTAGGCGGCGCCGGGGATCTGCATCTGGGGGCAGTGGATGGCGTCGCCCGTGCGGCAGGCGTCGCACCGCCCGCAACTGCCGCCGTACCAGCCGACGGCGACCCGGTCGCCGACCTGCCAGCCCGCCACGCCGTCGCCGAGCGCGTCGATGCGGCCGGCGATCTCGTGCCCTGGGGTGACCGGGAAGGTGGTGCCGGGCAGCAGGCCGGCTGCGATCAGCAGGTCGGAGTGGCAGACGCCGCACGCCTCGACGGCGATGCGGACCGCTCCGGGCCCTGGCTCGCGAGCCGGGACCTCGACCAGTTCGGGCGGGGCGTCCGGGGCGGCGACCTGGACGGCGCGCAGCATGCCGCCGGGGGACGTGGGGGTGGTGGCAGTCATGGAGAGCCCTTCGCTCTGGGGCCGACGCGGAGCCGGGCCCGCATGCGGTGACCAATCCAGCTTGGTACGTCCGCCGCCGGTTGGCCACACCGTGCCGGCCCGACGGTGAACGCGGCAGGTCCTGCCGTGTGAGACCCTACGGGCGGGAGTCGCAGGGGTGTCGCACGCTGGGGGCGATAGGGGTCATGGGGGCGAAGTGGGATTCGCACGCTGAGCGCCTCCTCCGAGAGCCAGTGAGCCTGCCAGAACCAGAACCTTCCACAGTGCCCACGCACGCGCTGTTCAGCTGACGGCGAAGACCCGTCTGCCGACGGCGAAGACCGGCCCGACCGGGCTCGACAATCCCTACGGTCCAGTCTCATGACGACTGTTACCACGCGCACGATCGAATACCCGGCTGACGGCCTGACGATGATCGGGCACCTCGCGCTCCCCGCCGGTGTCGACCGCCGGCCCGCGGTCCTGATCGGACCCGAGGGGCCGGGCCTGAACGACTTCCAGCGCGGCCGGGCCGACGCCCTCGCTGAACTCGGGTACGTGGCGCTGGCCTTCGACCTCCACGGCGGGCGCTGGTTCACCGACCCGCAGGAGATGCTGGCGCGCGTGATGCCGCTGCTCGCCGACCCCGACCGGATGCGGGGCATCGGCCATGCGGCACTCGATGTGCTGCGTGCCGAACCGCGGACCGACCCCGACCGGATCGCCGCCATCGGCTACGGCACCGGGGGCGTGATCGCGCTCGAACTCGGGCGCGACGGCGTCGACCTGCGGGCGATCGGGACGGTCAACGCCCTGACCACGGGCCGCCCGGGCGAGGCTGCGCGCATTCGCTGCCCCGTGTGGGCCGGGGTCGGATCGGAGGACCCGATCATGCCCGCCGGGCAACGGGACGCCTTCGCCGCCGAGATGCAGGCCGCAGGCGTCGACTGGCGCCTGATGGTCTACGGCGGAGCCCTGCACGCCTTCCACCACCCGCCGGTCGACCAGGCCGTGGTCCCGGGCGTCGGCTACCACCCGCTGCACGCGCAGCGGGCCTGGCGCGACATCGTCGACCTGCTCGCCGAGTGCCTGCCCGTAACGACTGCCAAATCCGTTGCCAGACCACGGAATTAGGGACTGAAGCGCTGATGGGGCGCGGTGCGGGCGCGGCAGCGCCGGTCTGTCGCCGGCGCCCCCGGCGGGGTCGAAAATCTTGGTGAGGCGAGGGAACTCGTGCGGCGCTGCGGCCGACTACCTGGGCGGGCTCGCAGTGGCGGTCCCAGCGAATTCGGATCACCAGGAGAGTTCCATGCGTTCTCGCGTGTTGTGGGGCGCGGCCGCCGCGGTCGCCCTGCTCGCCACGGGCTGCGGCAGCAGCGCCAAGTCGGGCGACGCGGCGCCGACCGCCGGGGCGAACGCGCCCGCCGCGGCGGCCTATCCCGTCAAGGTGACGGACTGCGCGGGAGCGGAGACCGCGTTCGGCTCCGCCCCGAAGAAGATCGTCACGAGCAACGCCTCCAGCCTGGAGATGCTGCTGTGGCTCGGCGCGGGGGACCGGGTGATCGGCACCGGGTTCCCGCCCGGCGCGGGCGCCATGCCGGCCCAGTTCGCCGACCAGGCCGCCAAGGTGCCGGTCCTGGGGCAGATGGTGATCCCCAAGGAGAAGCTGCTCGGCTCCGGCGCCGACCTGTACGTCGACACCTTCGCCTCGGTGGGGTCGATGGGCGGCAGCATGGGGACGGCGCCCACCGAGCAGGAGTTCGCCGCCGCCGGGATCAAGCACGTCTACCTGCACTCCACGGCCTGCGCCGCCATGATGAAGGGACCGCAGCAGGACCTCTCCCAAGTCGAGGCCGACATCAGGAGCCTGGGCGCGATCACCGGCACCTCGGCCAAGGCGGACCAGCTGGTGGCGGGGATGGAGGAGAAGGTCGGCGCGGTGCGCAAGGCCCTCGCGGGCGTCGCGCCGGGCCAGGAGCCGTCGTACTTCTTCTTCGACTACGACGCCGGGACGAAGCAGCCGATCGCCGAGTGCGGCAAGCAGGTCGCCAACGCGGTGATCACCCTGGCCGGCGCCCGGAACGTCTTCGGCGACTGCGACGGGGACTTCAAGGCGGTCTCCTGGGAGGATGTGGTGGCCAGGAACCCCGACTGGATCCAACTCGGCGTGCGCAACCAGGGCAGCGACGCGGCGAACCAGAAGGCATTCGACGCGGCTGCCCAGTTCCTGAGGACCTTCCCGGCCACCAAGGGCCTCAAGGCCGTCCAGGAAGGCCACTTCGTGCGGATCGGCTCGGAGGTGACCACCATCGCCGGCGTCCGCGACGCCGACACCGTCCAGCAGATCGCCCACATCATCCACCCCGACCTGGTGAAGTCGTGACCCGGGAGGCTGCTGTCGCCCGCCGGTCCGTGCGCACGCTACGGGCCGGCCTGGTCGCCACCGTGCTGGCCGTCGCCCTGATCGCCGCGCTCACCGTCGCCGTGTCAGTGGGCGCGGTCGACATCCCGGTCGGCGAGGTGTGGACGGTGGTCGGCCACCGGCTGGCCGGCGACGCGCCGCAGCCGGGCACCCGCGACCTGATCGTCTGGCAACTACGCGCCCCGCGAGCCCTGTTGGCGGCCGTCGTCGGTGCCGGGCTCGGCCTGGTCGGCACCGCCGTCCAAGCCCTGGTACGCAACCCGCTCGCCGACCCCTACCTGCTCGGCATCTCCTCCGGTGCCTCGCTGGGCGCGGTTGCGATGATCGTGCTCGGCGCGGGGGTGGGCTCGGCCATCGGGTTCGGCGTCTCGGCGGCGGCCTTCGCCGGGGCGCTCGCGTCCTTCGCCCTGGTCTGGGCGCTCGCCCGGCGCGGCGGGGGCTTCGCGCCGATGCGCCTGGTGCTGGCGGGAGTCGGCATCGGGCAGTTCCTCTCCGGTTTGTGCAGCTTCCTGGTGCTCCAGGTCGGCGACGACCAGCAGACCCGTGGCGTGCTGTTCTGGCTGATGGGCAGCCTCGGCGGCGCCACCTGGAGCCAACTCCCCATCCCCGCCGCAACCGTGGCACTGGGGCTGCTCGTGCTCCAGGCCCGCGCCCGCCCCCTCAACGCGCTGCTGATGGGCGACGAGACGGCCGCCGGCCTCGGGGTGGACGTCACCCGGCTGCGGCGTGAACTGTTCGCGGTGACCAGCCTGCTCACCGGCGTGCTGGTGGCCGTCTCGGGGGCGATCGGCTTCGTCGGCCTGCTGGTGCCGCACGTCTGCCGCCTGCTGGTCGGCGGCGACCACCGCCGACTGCTGCCGCTCTCGGCGCTGGCCGGGGCCGTGCTGCTGGTTGCGGTGGACACCGTCGCCCGCACCGCGCTGTCCACCCAGGAGGTGCCGATCGGCGTGGTGACCGCACTGATCGGGGCACCCGTCCTGCTCTACCTGCTGGATCGACGCCTGGAGCACCGTTGAGAATCTCCGTCGAGGACCTGACCGTCACCCTGTCCGGGCGCGATGTGCTCTCCGGCGTCCAACTGCTGGCCGCCGACGGCGAGATCGCCGGACTGGTCGGCCCCAACGGCAGCGGCAAGTCCACCCTGCTGCGCACCGTCTACCGGCACCTGAGGCCGTCGGCGGGCCGGGTGCTGCTGGCCGACCGGGACGTGCGGTCGATGACGCCGGTCGAGGCGGCCCGGCACATCGCCGCGCTGCCCCAGGAACGCGGCGGTGACTTCGAGTTCACCGTCCGCGAGATCGTCGCGATGGGACGCGCGCCCTACCAGCGGGCCTTCGCGGGGGAGGGCGCCGCCGATCGCGAGGTCGTGGCCGAGGCGCTGGAGCAGGTGGGGCTCGGTGGGCAGGAGCGGCGCAGTTTCGCCGCGCTCTCCGGCGGTGAGCGCCAACGCGTGCTACTGGCAAGGGCGTTCGCCCAGCAGCCGGACGTCATGGTGCTGGACGAGCCGACCAACCATCTCGACGTGCGCCACCAGGTCGAGCTGCTCGCCCTGTTGCGGGCCCAGCGCCGCACGACGCTGATCTCGCTGCACGACCTGAACGCCGCGGCCTCGCTCTGCGACCGGCTGCACGTCCTGCACGAGGGCGCGGTGGTGGCCTCGGGCCCGCCGCGCGAGGTGCTCACCCCCGCACTGCTGGCGCAGGTGTTCGGAGTGCGGGCGGCGGTGGTGGAACACCCGCTCACCGGTGACCCGCTGATCGCCTTCGACCATCGCGCGGCCGTCGCGGAGGGCGTGCGGGCGTAGCTCGCTGAGCCGACCCGAGCCCGGTACCCGCCAGCAGGCGGGCACCGGGCTCCCGGCTGCTTACGCGGTCTTGAAGTGGCTGGGCCGGCCGTCCCGCAGGACGAGGTGGCCGAGCCGCTCGGCGTCGCTGCGGCGCATCAACTCCCAGCTGCTGTCGGCTCGGTGGACGACCACGGAGTGCCATGGCGTGGTCCAGGCGTCCTCGGCGTCGAGCAGGCGGATGCCGAACTTGGCGGCGCCGGGCCGCTGGGGGTGGATGGACAGCCGCACGGAGCGGGGGTGGTGTTCGGCGATGAGGTCGCCCCAGGCACGGCTGCGCTGGATGACGCCGTAGGCCCGCTGTCTGCAGTCGCGTTGCAGGGCCGATCTGCTGCCCTCGAACCCGACGGTGTCCTCGGTGAGGAACCGGGTGATGCCCCGGTAGAGGGCCGAGGTGGCGTCGTCGGACTTCACCTCGGCGCGCAACTCCTCGACGGCGGGCGCGAATCGTGCGTGGACGCGGGCGCGCTTCGCATCGTGCGGGAGGTCGCCGAGGACATCGCGCAGGTCGAACACCGAGAGGTGGTAGAGGCGTTCGCGCCGGATCATGGCGGCCAACTCGTCGGAGTAGGCGTCGATGTGGTGGTCGGGGACGTGGATCAGGTCGCCGAAGATGTGCCCGTCGGAGCAGATCACCATCCTCGCGCCGGGCGGGTACACCTCCCGGACGGCTGTGCAGAGGTCGTTGAGGAAGGTGAGGGAGAGGCGTTCGCCCTCGTCGGGGAGGTGGCCGAGGACCTTGGCGGGGCTGGGGGACTTGCAGGGGAAGCCGGGCAGGGCGAAGACGATCGGATCGCCGGTGGCGACGAAGTCGGCGAGCTGGCGCAGCTGTTCGGGGAACGCCTCGACGGGCGCCGACCCGTCGCGGTCGGCGGCGCGGCGGTGCGGCAGGAGCAGCTTCAGGATGGCGGCGCAGGTGCGGGCGATGGACGGCGCGGGTGGTGTTCTGGTGCCGACGGGCGGCATGCGGTCCTCCACGAGGGCATGACGGGATGGCGCCCCGGCGGTGTGGCGGTGCCGGGGCGTGGGGACGGAAGGGGGTCAGCGGCTCGGTTGCGCGGGAGGGTCAGCTGCGCTTGTCGTAGGTGACGGGCAGCTGGTTGACGCCGCGGGCCAGGACGGCCGGGATCCAGACGAGCTCGCTCAGGTCGCCGGCGGGCCGAAGGCCGGGCAGGCGGGTGAGCAATGTGCCGATGGCGACCTGGAGTTCGGCGCGTGCCAGGGCCGCGCCGGGGCAGAAGTGGATGCCGTGGCCGAAGGCGAGGTGGGAGTTCGGGGTGCGCTCCAGGTCGAGGGTGTCGGCGTCGGGGAACTGTCCGGGGTCGCGGTTGGCCGCGCACAGCGAGACGATCACGGAGTCGCCGGCCGGCACGCGGGTGCCGTGCAGGTCGCTGTCCGCGGCGAAGAAGCGCCAGGTGGTGAGTTCGAACGCGCTGTCGTAGCGCAGGAGTTCCTCGATCGCGCGGGGCATCAGCGCGGGTTCGTCGCGCAGCCGGGCGAGCTGGTCGGGGTGGCGGAGCAGGGTGATCAGCATGGTGGTGATCTGGTTGGTGACCGGTTCCTGGCCGGCGACCAGCAGCTGGAAGATCATGGAGTCCAGCTCCTCCTTGCTCAACTCACCACGCTCCTGGGCGACGACGAGGCGGCTGAGCAGGTCGTCCTCCCCATGCGCGCGTTTGTGGGCGACGACGTCGGCGATGTAGGTCTGCAAGCCGCGCAGTCGGGCCTCGTACCGGGGGCGGCCGGGGTCCTGCGGGCCGACGGGCTGCACGACCTTGCCCCAGTCCCGGTCGAAACGCACCGCCAGCTCGGGCGGCAGGCCGATGACCTCGGCGAGGACCTGGAACGGGAAGTGCGCGGCGAAGCCCTGGACGAGATCGGTGCCGCCCTCGTCCGGGAGCGCGTCGACCAGGGCGTCCGCCAGTTGCTGGAACCGTGGGCGCAACTCCTCGATGCGGCGCGGCGCGAAGGCGTCCAGGACCAGGCGGCGCATGTCGGTGTGCTTGGGCGGATCCTGGTGCAGTAGGTGGACTTGGAGCTGGGAGTGCTGAGGCTCGGGCATGATCGAGGCCAGGCTGCGCCAGTAGTCGTTGCCCAGGGCGTGGTTCTTGCCTAGGCGTGGATCGTTCAGCGTGTGATGGGCGGCGTCGTAGCCGGTGACCAGCCAGGCGGCGATGCCGCTGGGGAAGCGGACCCGGTGGACGGGACCGGCCTCGCGCAGTTCGCGGTAGAGGCCGTAGGGGTCACTCTTGTACGCCTGGCCATAGAGGGGAACGGGCTCGACGCGGGTGGCACCGGTGACGGGGCAGCGGGGTTCGGCGGTCGGGTCCTGCTCGGGCTGGTGCATGACGGTCTTCCTTCGGGGAGTTCAGGGGGTGATGGCCGGCCGGTGGTGGTCGAGCCACAGGACGCCGCCGGCGTCGGGGCCGCGGCGGGCCAGGGTGGCGGTCATCGCCTCGATGACCGGCGCCTGGGAGCGGCATTATGGCGAAACGACGCCCAGCCGGTGGCTCCGCACAAGGGAGTTGGCTTCCTTCGGGTGGTGTGTGGTCAGTTGGCCCGGGCGGGGGCGGCGGTCCGGCGGCGGCCGTGGCGGGCGAGCAGCAGCGCGGCCAGGGAGGCGGCGGCTGCGGCGAGTCCGAGCCCGGCCCGTGCACCGCTGGTGTCGGATCCGCCCAGGCCCCAGGCGGCGGTGGCCAGCGCGGGCCCGAGCGCGAAGCCGAGGCTGCGGGCGAGCTGGACGGCTGATCCGGCGGTAGCGATCCGGTCCGGTGGGACGGCGGTCATCACCAGCGACTGGACCGGCCCGCCGTACAGGCCCATGCCGACCCCGGCCAGCGCGAGCCGCCACGCGATGTCGGGCAGCGACCAGTCGGCGTCCAGCGGGACGAGCAGCAGGAGGCCGAGGGCGGTCAGCCCGGCCCCGGCGGCAGCGAGCGGGCGCGCGCCGAACCGGTCCGCGAGCCGCCCGCCGAGCGGCCCGGCCAGGCCCATGCCGAGCGGGAAGCAGAGCGTGGTCAGCCCGGTGGCGGTGGCGCTCACCGCGTCGTCCAACTGGAGGTGCAGGGTCAGCGCATAGCGCATCGCGGCGAAGCCCGCGGCCAGCGCGAGGACGGCGCCGTGAACCCCGTGCGTCCCGGACTCGCGCAGCACCGAAGCGACGGGCCGCCCACCGGGTCTTCTCAGCCACAGCGCGATCAGCGGCCCGGCAGCCACGGCGAGCAGGAGCCAGCCG
Source organism: Kitasatospora sp. GP30 (assembly GCF_029892145.1). Classification (NCBI taxonomy): domain Bacteria; kingdom Bacillati; phylum Actinomycetota; class Actinomycetes; order Kitasatosporales; family Streptomycetaceae; genus Kitasatospora; species Kitasatospora sp. GP30. The sequence continues at coordinate 92,900 of NZ_JARZAH010000025.1, read as the reverse complement.
GGAGAGCCGGGGGAGAGGGTCAGGGCCAGCAGGACGGCGGCGACGGCGCCGCCGACGAGGGCGGCGTCGCCGAGCGAGGCCCGGTCGGGCCGGCGCAGTCGGCCGCCGCGCGGTGCGCTGCGGTGGGCGATCAGCAGGGCAGCCAGGCAGACCGGGAGTTTGACGAGGAAGATGGCCCGCCAGCCGAGGTGGTCCAGGAGCAGCCCGCCCAGCGCGGGGCCGGTGACCGCGCCCAGCGGCCCGAGGGTGGCGGGCACGCTCATCGCCCGCCCGCGCAGCTGCGGCCGTACCGAGCGGGCGGCCAGCACCGGCATCAGCACGAACAGCATGGCCCCGAACGCGCCTTGGGCGAGCCGGGCGGCGATCAGCCAGGCCGCCCACGGCGCGGCGGCGGCCGCCGCGCTGCACAGGCCGAAGCCACTGACCGCCAGCAGTAGGGCGGACCGGGCCCCGACCTGGTCGAGCCACCGCCCGGCGGGCAACAGCAGGGCCACGACCGGGAGTTGGTAGCCGAGCGTGGCCCACTGCGCCGTCTCGGCTGAGATGCCGAAGCTGCGGGAGAGGTCGGGCAGCGCGAGGTTGACGATGTTCATATCGAGCATCGCCATGAAGGACAGCATCCCGGCGACCGCGACCAGACGCCAGTTGTCCTCGGGGGCAGCCCGGTCGGCCCCGGGGGTCGGTGTCATGACGCCGACCCCCGAAGCCGTCGCGTGCGGTGCCGGGAGTCCGGGCCGTGTTGCGGCATGGTCCGCCCCTTCGTCGTGACGGACGCCGTCGGGCGACGGTGTCCGTCACAGCAGTCGGCCGCGGGCCGCCGGAAGTTCCGAACGGATGACTGATTTTCCGCACGGGTCTTCCGCACGGACTTTCCGCACGGGTCTTCCGCACGGACTTCCGCACGGGTCTTCCGCACGGAGTTCGAACGGGCCGGGTTCAGCCGCCGAGCCGGGACCGGCCCTGCCCGCGCCGGACCGGCTGCCAGGTGCGCAGCCGCAGGCTGTTGGCCACCACCAGCACCGAGCTCGCCGACATGGCGAGCGCGGCGAGCATCGGGTTGAGCAGCCCGGCCGCCGCCAGCGGGATCAGCACGGCGTTGTAGCCGAATGCCCACACCAGGTTCGCGCGGATGGTGGCCAGGGTGCGCCGGGCCAGCCGGACCGCGACCACCAGCGACTCGATGTCGCCGCGCACCAGGGTCAGCCCGGCCGCGCCGATCGCGGCGTCCGTCCCCGAGCCCAGCGCGATGCCGAGGTCGGCCGAGGCGAGCGCGACCGCGTCGTTCACCCCGTCCCCCACCACCGCCACGCTCCGCCCGGCCGCGCGCAGTTGCGCGACCAGTTCGGCCTTGCGCTCGGGCGAGGCGCCCGCGTGAACCTCGCTGATGCCCAGCTCCTCGGCCACCGCCCGGGCCGCGCCCAGCTGGTCGCCGGTGGCCAGCACGGTCTCCAGACCCATCCCGCGCAGCCGGTGCACCACGCGGTAGCTGCCGGGCCGCAGAGTGTCCCCGACCACCAGGACCGCAGCCGCCCGCTCGTCCAGCTCGGCCACCACCGCCGTCTGCCCGGCCGTCTCGGCACGTGCCAGCGCGGCACGCAGCTCAGGTGGCAGGTCGATGCCGCCGGGCCGCACCACCCGGACCCGCACGCCCTCGACCGTCCCCTCGACCCCGAGCCCCGGCACGGCCCGGAACCCGGTCACCGCAGGCAACGACGCACCTGCGGCGGCGGTCAGCGCCCGCCCGATCGGATGCTCGGAGCGCTGCTCGACCGCGCCGGCCAGCCGCAGCACCTCGCCGACCTCGAACCCGTCGGCCGCCACACTCGCCACCAGCGTCATCCGACCGGCCGTCAGGGTGCCCGTCTTGTCCAGCACCACGGTGTCGATCCTGCGCAGGCTCTCCAGCACCTCCGGCCCGCGCACCAGCACGCCGAGCTCCGCACCCCGCCCGGTGGCGGCGAGCAGCGCGGTAGGCGTCGCCAGACCGAGCGCACAGGGGCAGGCCACCACCAGCACCGCGACCGCGGCCGTCAGCGCCTGCGCCGAGCCGGCCCCGCGCCCCAGCCAGAACCCGAGCACGCAGACCGCCAGGCCCAGCACGACGGGCACGAACACCCCGGCCACCGTGTCGGCCAGCCGCTGCGCCCGGGCCTTGCCGGCCTGGGCCTCGGTCACCAGGGCGGTGATCCGGGCGAGTTGGGTGTCGGCACCGACCTCGGTGGCCCGCACCAGCAGGGTGCCGCCGACGTTGAGCGTCCCGCCCGTGACCCGCTCGCCCGGGCCGACCTCCACCGGCACGCTCTCGCCGGTCAGCAGGCTCACGTCGAGCGCGGAGCCGCCATCGACCACCACCCCGTCGGTGGCGACCGTCTCGCCCGGCCGGACCACGAACTCCCGTCCCGGCAGCAGCTGTTCGATCGGGACCAGCCGCTCGACACCGTCCTCGCGCAGGCAGACCTCCTTCGCCCCGAGTTCGGCCAGCGCCCGCAACGCCGAGCCGGTGCGCACCCGCACCCTGCCCTCCAGGAACCTGCCGCACATCACGAACAGCGGCACCCCGACCGCCGCCTCCAGGTAGATGTGCGCGCCGCCCCCGGTGTCGGCGGTCAGTGAGAACGGCATCCGCATGCCGGGAGCACCTGCGCCGCCGAACAGCAGCGCGTAGGCGGACCAGCCGAAGGACGCGAGGACGCCGAGACTGACCAGGGTGTCCATGGTCGCCGTGGCGTGCCGCAGGCTGCGCCAGGCACGCTGGTGGAAGGTGGCCGAGCCGAGCGTCACCACGTAGCCCGCCAGCGCGAAGCACCCCCACTGCCAGCCGCGAAACTGCAGCACGGGCACCATCGACACCGCGATCACCGGTACGGCGAACAGCGCGAGCAGGAGCAGCAGCAGCGGGTCCAGGTCACCGTCCGCCTCCTCGGGGACTGCGGGCGCCGACGCCCGATCGGCGACCGGCTCAGCGGTGAAGCCCGCGCCCTCCACCGCCGCCACCAGCTCGGCGACGGGGACGTCCGCCGGGTGCAGCACCCGGGCCCGGCCGGTGGCCAGGTTGACCCCGGCCCGCACGCCGCCCAGGCGGGCCAGGTTCTTCTCCACCCGCGCGACACACGCCGCGCAGGTCATGCCGCCCACGGCCAGATCGGTCGTCAGGAGGCGGTCCGTGTCGTCCGTGTCGTCCGTGCCGAGGGGCCCTGCGGCGGGAAGGCTCATCGCGCGACCCCCTCGCCGACGGGCAGCCGCAGCCCGTCCATGTGCATGCCGGGAACGTCAGTGGTCGCCGGACCCCGGCCGGGGCCGGAGCCGGAGCCGGCCGGAGCCACCAGCCGCCCGGCCGCATACGAGGCGCCGAACAGCAGGACGAGCAGCAGGACGAAGCCGAGCAGGACCCGGCCGGGTCGCGCCGCGGCACGTCCACCCGGCACGGTTGTGGTCATCGAAGTCAATGCGATCTCCAGGTCACGGCCGCCGGCGCCGCTTGAGGAGGCACCGGAGGACAGCTTTCAGAACAGTGCGGACAGCTTTCAGAACAGTGGGGAAGACGGCCCGTCAGGCCGCCAGGGTCGGCCGGCTCCCCGGCCGGCCGGGGGCCTCGCGGACGGCGGCCCGCCGGGGGCACCAGCCGTCCTCGGACTCCGCCGAGCGCAGCAGCGCGACGAGCTGGTCCCGGGCCCGGGCGACCCGTGAGCGCACCGTGCCGACCGGGCACCCGGAGACCGCGGCGGCCTCCGCGTAGCTGAGCCCGACCACCTGGGTCAGGACGAAGGCATCCCGTTGCCGGGTCGGAACGAACGTCAGCAGGTCGGCCAGCACCACCTGCTCCTCGAACACCACCGCCGAGCACGGCTGGAGCTCCACGGCCTCCTCCCAGTCGGCCAGGGACGAGCAGCGCGGACGGGCGGCCGCACTGCGGTAGCGGTCCACGACCGTGCGCCGGGCTATCGACAGCAGCCAGGTGCGCGCCGAGGAGCGACCGGCGAACGCGGGCAGGCCGCGCAGCGCCCGCAGGAAGGTCTCCTGGGTCAGGTCGTCCGCGGAGTCGACGTCCGTGAGGTGCGCGACGAACCGCCACACATCGCGGTGGGTGGCCCGGACGAACCTCTCGACGTCCTCCGGACGGCCCTGACCGGCGGTCAGCGCCAGGGAGGTCAGCCGTTCGTCATCCACGGCGCACCTCCGGCGTGCGGGCTCCGGCAGCCGCGGACGGCGCTACCGACCCGTTCGCCCGGTGGGGGAGCATGGGCCCATGACATGTGCCGATTGCCGCGCCGCGATGTCCGCGCACCTCGACGGCGAACTCGCGCCCGGGCATGACGCGGGCCCGGCGTACTCCGCTCACCTGGTGCGGTGCGTCGACTGTGCCGACTGGCTGGCTGGCGCCCGTCGGCTGCGGGAACTGATGCCGGCTGCCACGGGGCCGTCTCCGCAGCAGACGCAGCGGCTCGTCGCCGCCGTGCTGGAGGCGGCGAGTCGTCAGGTGCGGGTGGGGAACGACGGTCGTTCTGTTGGGCATGAAGGGTCCTGAGAGCAGGAACGATGACGGCACCGCACCAGCGGAACCGTCGAGCGGTAGCGGCCCACCGCACCACCGGGCCGCCGCGCCTGGACGAGGCCAGCGCGCAGCGCGACGTGGCCCCCTGAGCTCAGGGCACGTCGTAGTCGAACAGCGGTGCCGACCTGGGCGGGGCACCGTGTTTCACGGGTGGTGTGGCGGCCAGGCCCGGCGTCTCGCTCAGCCGCTGTGGCCGCGAGCGCGGGGATGACCGGCCCGCGGGCACACCGCGCAGCGCCGTCTCACCGCACCGAGGGGCGCGGCCGACGCACGGGCGTGAGGTGTGGCGGGCGTTTCAGAAAGCCAGGGCGATATTGCGGGGCGGCCCGCGCCGCACCAGGGCGTGGGAGAGCACCGCCAGGCGGGGCAGCCGGGTGTGACGGGACCTCGGGCGGGCCGGAGCCGGCGGTTCCCACCCGCGCGGGGTGAGGGCGAGCAGCGCGAGCACCGGCAGGAACACCGCGGCCAGCGTGCGCAGCACCTCGAACAGGCCGGCGATCGCCGCCTCGCCCCGCCAGAGCAGCAGCGCGCAGGCGAGGGCGGCCAGGAGGTGGGCGGCCAGCATGCCGGCGGACAGGCCGTCAACCAGCGGCGCCGAGCCCATCCCGGCCATGCCGTGCACGGCGCCCGTACCCGGCATGCCGGTCATGCCGTTCATACTGGTCATGCCGGCCATGTCGCTCATCGGAGCGAGGGATCCCGAGCCCGTGGCCGACAGCGCGTCAGGATCCAGGCCGGCCGTCCTGGCCAGTTCGTCCGGGCTCATCCCGGCCGGGTTCACGCCACGGGGCGTGCAGAGCAACAGCTGCGCCCAGCCGGGAGCGGTACGGACCGCCTGGACCGGGCCGGTGCCCACGGACGCGGTGGCCTCGAACAGCACGTGCAGCGCGGCCTGGACGGCCACCATCCACCCGCTGACCATCGCCAGTCCGCGCCGACGCCCGGCCAGCAGCCAGGTACCGCCTGCCGTCCCGGCGAATGCTCCGACCAGCACCGGCACCGGGAGCCCGGCCGCGGACATGCTGACATGCGCGGTGGCGGCCAACGCCACGCACAGGGCGGCGAAGACCACGACGCGGAGCACGCGAAGCTGGGGGGTCGTCACAGTGCCCACCATCCTCGCACCCGCTTACGCCCGCTGTCCGACCGCCTCCCGGATTCGCCCCCAGTCGCCTGGGCGGCCAGGTGTCTGGGGCCCGGCCGGCGAACTGCCTAGCGCACCACGCGGTAGCGGAGGTAGACGACTTTCGAGCTGAAGGTGCAGGTCTCGACGAGCTCGAGATCCACCCGGCGCTCACGCCGGGGATAGAACGGAATGCCACCGCCAACCAGCACCGGGTAGACCATGGCCCGGTACTCGTCGATCAGATCCGACGCAGCCGCCTCGGCGGCGAGAGTCGCGCCGCCGATCGCGATGTCGCCCTCCCCCGGCTCGGCTCGCAACCGCTCGATCTCCTCCGCCAGGCCGCCGGAGGCCAGGCGGGCGTGGCCCTGCACCGCTGGCAGCGTGGTCGAGAACACCACCTTCGGGAGCGGCTTCCAGAGCGAGGTCCACTCGCGCATCGAGTCGTCGAGCGATGGATCCTGGTCGGCGGTTTCCCAGTACAGCATCGTCTCGTACAGCCGTCGTCCCAACAGGTGGACGCCGACCTCTCGAATCTCGTCGATCCAGAAGCGAAAGACCTCCTCGTCGGGCGCCGTCCAGTCGAAGTCGCCGCCCGGCCCGACGATGTAGCCGTCAAGTGAGACGTTCATCGAATAGGTCACGCTGCGCATCAGACGTCCTCCTCGGTAGCGGGTTCCACGGTACGACCGCCGGACGCCGCAGACTCATCTCGGCTCGCGGGTCATCCGCATTGACGACAGGACCCAGCCGCCCCGCCGTACAGGGGAAAGTGCAAGGGCGTGCGGCTCGCCTGGGCGTCGGCCCTCCTGGCATCTGATAGGCAATGTTCCGTTTGGTGTGCTCCTGCTCCCAGAGACGGCGACCGAATGGCCTCTCTGCGTTCGAAAGAAACCCCGCGCCACGACGGCGCCTGAAACGACGGTCGAGGGACACCATGGGTTGGACACTCACGCGTCGGGCGACAGCGTCAGCGGCTCTCGCCGGAGCGATCGCCATCGTCTCGACGGTGCTGCCGCCGGCCCTTGCCGGAACGCGGACCGGGGTTGCGCAGGCGTTCGCGACCACGGCGGGGAACCGGCCGAGTTCGCCGACGCCGCCTCCCCCTCACCTCCCCCGGGACTTTCGCGGGAAGGGCGAGTGGGTCGTCCGGGACCTGGGCATCACGGTCCCGTTCACCTGGGAGGGGAGAAACGGCGACAGCCAGATGATCGCGGGCGGCCCGCAGTACCCGATCTGGTTCACGAACCTGATCTACCACGGCACGCTCTACACGCTGACCTACAAATGGCCCGGCCTGACCGAACATCCGTGCTCGAAGATCCCGGGCTTCGACCTCGACCAGTTGAACCAGGCGTTCCAAGACGCACGGTTCGTCGGGCGGGAGATCCTCCAGCGGAGCCCGAACCGGCACGTGAACCACTGGAGGGTCGGCGTCGTCCTGCCGAAGCAGCCTCCGGGGAAGTTCCTGCGCTTCCCCATCGCACTGGGCGACATCTACGTCGATCAGGACGATCGGAGTACGTTCTGGCAGGTGCTGCAATTCGGCGTCCAGAACCTCTACGACCCTGAGTTGGACGAGTGGCTGGTGATGGACACGTTCGAGCAGAAGCCCGGTACGGTCACGCTTCCCGAACGCTGTTCCTGACTGTCCCCACCCCGGGGCGGTCCCGCCCCGCATTGTCCCCGAACGCCAGTGCCGGGCTGCGGCGTTGGCGGTCCCGGACATGGCCCGTGGCCACCCGCCCCGCCCAGACTTGACGCGACCCGGACCGAACGAGGGGAGCGCACCATGCCCGCACGCTGGATGGGAGCACGTCTGCTGAACGGCTCGGTCGCGCTGGCGACACTGGCCGGCGCCCTGGTGGCGACCGCCACCGCGCACGCCGACACGGCCGGCCTGCGCAGTGTGGTGCTGGTCGGCAACAGCCAGTCCGGCACCGTCTCCTTCCTGGACGCCCAGACCTTCGCCGTGCTCGGCACCTTCGACGTGATCCCGGACCTGCAGCAGCGGCTCGCCGAGATGGACCTGATCCAGCAGGCCGGCTACGCGGCCGTCAAGCAACAGGAGGGCGGCGACCGGTTCGTGGACGACGTCGCGCTGTCCCCTGACGGCCGCACCCTGTACGTGTCGCGCGGCAACCTGGACGACACCGCCGCCTTCGACCTGACGTCCCATCAGGAGCTGTGGCACACCCGGTTGGCCGGCTTCCACGCCGACCACGCCGCGCTGTCGCCGGACGGCACCCGCTGGGTGGTGTCCGCCACCACCGCCAACGAGGCCCAGGTGCTCGACACCGCCACCGGCGCGGTGGTCGGCAGCTTCCCGACCGGCACGTATCCGCACCAGAACGACTTCACGCCGGACGGCAAGTACATCTACAACTCCAGCATCGGCGTGATCATGTTCCCGCAGGCCCTGGAGTGGATGAAGGGCAGCTTCCAACTGACCAAGGTGGACGCCCGGACCCTGAACGTGGTGCAGACCTGGTCGTTCCCGCACGGGATCCGGCCCAACGTGCTGGCCGCCGACGGCACCACCTTCTACGCCCAGCAGTCCTACTTCAACGGCTTCATCAAGTACGACCTGAACAGCTCGAAGATCACCGCCACCGTGCCGATGCCGTTCAGCCCCGCCGGCCACGCCCTGAGCCCCGACGACTACCCGAAGAACTCCGCGCACCACGGCCTGGCGCTCTCCGGCGACCAGAGCCGGCTGTGCGACGTGGGCACCATCGACGACTACACCGCGCTGGTCGACACCGGCAATCTCGCCACGGTGGGCCGGGTCGACTACCCGGTCGGCAGTCTGCCGTACTGGGCGGTGAGCGCCGGGCCGGCCGACCGCTACTGCTTCGTCTCGCTCAGCCAGGCCGACCAGGTCTCGGTGGTGGACTACGCGAGTGGGCAGGAGCTGGCCCGGGTACCGGTGGGAGTGTTCCCGCAGCGCGAGCGGGCCGCGCAGCTGGCCGGGGACGCGCTGACCGCGCTGTCCCGGTAGGGCCGGCGGTAAAGCCAAAAGGGCGACGGGGCGGGGGGTGACGGGGCGATTGGGTGACGGGACCGGCCGGTCGGCGCTGCGACGGGTGGTCGAGGGGATGCGGGCCGATCCCGAGGTGCTGGCGGAGGTCGTCGCCGCCGCCCGGACCGCCTCGGACCCGGTGGCCGCGCTGCCCGAGCAAGAGGTCCGGCGCCACATCGCCGCGCTCCTCGGGGTGGTGTCCGCCGCGTTCGTCGACGGCTCCGGACTGTCCCGGGAGCACGCCGAGTCGGCCGCCCGGCTGGCCACCGACCGGGCGGTGCAGGGGGTTTCGCTGGACGCGCTGCTCGACGGCTTCCTGGCCGGGCGGACCGCCGCACTGCGGATCATCGCCGCCCGGCTGGCCGGGACCGACATACCGTCAACTGTGCTGTTCGAGGCGCTGATCGAACTCGACGCCTACGTCGGCGAGTTGCAGAACCAGCTGGTCACCGCCTACCGGGAGGCGGCGACCAACCTGGCCGGCAGCCGTTCCGCACGGCTGCTGGCCCTGCGCGCCGTGCTGGTGCACGGCGCGGTCGAGCAACTGGCGGCGGCCGGGCTCGCCGCGGACGGCGTGTACCACTGCGCGGTCGCCGAGTCGGGCGATCCGGTGCAGGTGCGCCGGGCCGCCGCCGAACTGACCCCGCGCGGCGGCGTGTCGGGGCTGGTGGAGGGTCACCTGTGCGTGGTGGCACCGCGCGGCTGGCGGGCGGGCGACCTGGCCGCGGACGCGCTGCTGGTGACCGCTCCCGCCGTCCCCGCCGGCCGGCTGCCCGTCGCCTACCGGCTCTGCCGGGCCGCGTTGGACGCCGGGCGGCGGCGCGGACGCACCGGCCGGGCCGGGCTCACCGAGCTGGCCGTCGCCGTCGCCGTGGACGCCGTGCCCGGCATGGGTGAGCTGCTGGGCGTCGAGCTGCTGGCCGCGCTGGACCCGGGGAACGCCACCCACCGCCTGCTCGCCGAGACCGCCGCGGTCCACCTCGACCACGGTGGCCGGCTCGCGTCGACCGCCCGGGCCCTCCACGTGCACCCGAACACCGTCAAGCACCGCCTGCGACGCTTCGCCGGGGCCACTGGCTGCGATCCCGCCGGCTTCGGGGCCGGCCCCGGCCGGTTCGCGGACGCCGTCCGCTGGCGCTGGGCGCTGGAACACTGGCTCGGCTGACGCACCACCACCGGACGCACCGGCAGCAGTCGTCGATTGTCCCGTAGCGTGAAGAGTGCTATCTAGGCGCTGCCTGAGTGGACATCGGGCCCCCGGCCCGCAACTGGCCCCGACTGTAAGGGGGTCCGAGTGATCGGTGAGACTGGCCTGGCAACCGGCCATCTCACCACTCGGGGGACCCCATGCCTGACCCGCTCGACGGGCTCGACGACATCGACTGGGCCGCACTGAGCCACGCCTACGGTGATGCCGACGACGTCCCCGAACTGCTGCGCGGCCTCAGGTCGCCGGATCCGGCCGAGCGTGAGGGCGCGCTGGACGCGCTCTACGGCGGCGTGCACCACCAGGGCGACCTGTACGACTCGACGCTCGCCTGCCTGCCGTTCCTGTGCGCACTCGCCGCCGACCCGGCCGTCGAGGACCGGGACGCCCTGCTCGGGCTGCTGGACAGCATCGGTGAGAGCGCCGACCAGTCCAGGGACTGCGCAGGCGATGACATACCCGACCCGCAGGCAGTGGTCGACCAGGCCAAGGACGAGGACGAGTGGTACGAGGAGGTCAGCTGGGCGTACGGGCTGCTGGCGCATGCGGCGCTTCGCGACTTGCTGCCGACGGTGGTGCCACTGCTCGCCGATCCCGATCCGGGCGTACGTGCCGCAGCCGCCGGGCTGCTGGCGCGTCGTCACTCCCGACCCGACGCCGTACTGGAGCTGTTGATCGAGCAGGCGGCCCGGGAGGACGACGGCGCGGCCCGGCACGCCCACGCCGGCGCGCTCGGCACCCTCGTCGGGCGGCTGCAGGACGATCCACCACTGCGGCTGCGAGCCATCCGCGCCCTCGCCCAACTCGCTGAGCCGGGCGGGGATCCGGGCACCGAACTCATCGCCCTCGCCGCCCTCGCCCGACACGCGCCGGACCAGCTGCCCGAGGGCACCGCCGAACAGGCCGCGGCTGCCCTGGACCGCTCCCGCGAGCAGCCCCCCGCGCCCGCCCCCGACCCCCGGCCGGACACCGACACCCTGCTGTCGCACCTGCGCAAGCTGCGCGCCACGACCTTCGCCGAGGACGCCGACGAGCGGGTGGCCGATGCTCTGGGCGCACTCCACCAGGCACTCGGCGACCGGGTGACGATCCGTCACCAGCTGGTCCTGCACACGCTGCGCCACGGTGACCCGCAGAGCCCGCTGGAGGCGGTGGACCGGGCGGGCGACCTGCACAGCGGCTGGCGGGTACCGGACGCGGCGGCCGCCGAGACGGCCGAGCAGCTGGGCCTGCTGCTGCGCGATCCCGACGAGGAACTCGCCACCGCCGCGGCCCGGGAACTGCGGCTCGGCCGACTGCCGCTCTCTCCCGAACTGCTGGACACCGCTGCGGCCATCGCCGAGGACGGGCGGTTCCACACCGGCTGGGGCTGGGAGCGCAACCTGGCCGGCCAGTGCATCCAGCTGCTGGCCGCCGCCGGTGACGAACGCGGCGTCAGCACCCTGGCACCGCTGCTGCCCGGGCGCATCGCCCCCGAGGACCTGCCGGACTGGTGCGAGCAGTTGCGCCCGCACGTCAATGGCGACCTGTTCGGGGTGCTGTACGTCCGGATGCGGCAGATCGTCAAGAGCTGCGACCAGGAGGTCGAGGACGGAAAGCTCAACCACACCGCGCTGCGTGAACTCGGCCGCCTGCTGGCCGCCATGGCAGCCACCCGGCGACCCGAGGCACCCAAGATCATCGGCCCGATGCTGACCGCCGCGCTCACCCTCACCCAGGACACCACCCGTGCGTTGCACGACGGCCCGTGCACGGCCCTGTCCCGCTCGGACGGTCTCGGCCCCGACGCCGAGGACGCCCTGCCGGTGCTGCGCGAACTGCTCGGCGACCCCGAGCGGAAGACCAGGGTGGCCGCCGCCCGCGCGCTGTGGCACGCCGGGCAGGACCCGGCCGAGTTCCTGCCCGCCCTCGGTGAGGTGATCGCGGATACCGAGAACTGGTACGCCAGGGTCCGCGCCCTCGAACTGGCCGCCGTGATGGGCCCGGCCGCGGCCCCGCTCGCCGAGCAGATCCGCGAGGACCTCTCCGCCGAACAGGACAGCACGGACCACGACCCGACCCTCACCCGCCTGCTCCTCGCAGCCCGGGCGACCGCACCGGACGCAGAGCCCCACGACGAGCTGATGCGCGCCCTCTGGACCCGCAGCCGCGACATCCGACCGCTCATCGCCGCAGCCCTGGTGCGCGAGCGGGCCACCCGCGGCGTCCCGGCCGGGTTCCCCGAGCTGCTCCGCGCGGAACTCGCGGACCCCCGTCGCGTCGACAACAACAGCAACTACTACGGCCGGATGCGCTACAACACCGCCACCGACGACGCCTTCCGGGCCGACTGCCGGGCCTTGCTCGCCGAGCAGCCGGCCTGACACCAGGAGCAGACCCGGCGGTGAACCCGCCAGGTCACCCGGCTTCGCAGCAACTCGTGAGCGCAGGGTGCTGCGGCCTAGTGCCGCCGGTCGCCCTTGGGCGTGGCCCGCCCGAGGGGTTCGCGGCGGGGCCTGGGTGCCGGCCGCTCCAGGCCGCGGGTGCTTGCTGCCGCCGCATAGCCGAGCAGCCCGAGGCCCAGCGCCGTGGGCAGGCCCCACAGCAGGCCGGCCCGCTCCAGCGAGCCCGAGTCCGCCAGCACCGGCCGCAGCGGCGAGTCACCGCCCGGCATGTAGTACGCGCTGACCGGGGCGCCGGCGGGTGCCGGGCAGGAGCCGGTGGTGCGCAGCGGCTCGGTGTCGCCGCCCGGCAGGTCCAGGTAGCATTGGCGGTAGTGGGTGCCGTGGCTGCCGATCTCGCCGTTTTCGAAGGCGATGCGCACGGTCCCGTGGGTGCCGAGCGCCATCACCGCCACCGTCCCCGTGGACGCGGTCGCGTAACACAGCACGAGGGTGCCGAGGATGTAGGCCACCTTCACCGCGCGCGGCGCGGTGCGCCGGCCGTAGACCAGCCGGCGCACCGGCAGGAGCCAGCCGATGATCAGCCCGACTCCGCCGAGCACCATGCCGATGCCCAGGTCCACGAAGCCCAGCAGCGCCTGGGCGACGACCAGCAGCAGCACCAGCGCCCAGCCCAGCACCGCCCGCCGCGGGGTGCGCGGGCGCAGCGGTCTGCGCTCCCGCTCCTCCAGTGGCTTGCCGTCGCCGAGCGCCGAGCGGGTCAACCCGTTGTCCGGGTCCAGGTGGTCGAGGCCGCGTTGCTCCAACTGTGCGCGCAGCACCGAGCCGGGCCGATGGCTCGCGATCCGCCACGCCTCGCCCACCCGCGCCACGTCCACGATGCCGGGCTGTTCGCCCGGGTAGGAGTCGGTGAAGCACAGCAGCACACTGCGTATCTGGGAGACGCCGTACTTGCTGCGGCTCAGCTGGTAGAGCCGATCGAGGTCGAACCCGATCTCGGCGAGCTCCCTGCGCTGCTCCTCCGTCAACCGCGGAAGCCCAGGTGAGTGCCAGTCCTGTGGAGCGTTCATGGTGTCCCCCGTTCGCCTGTCGGGCGGACCCTACCGCACGGCGCTCACACGGCCGCGCGTGAGACAGGCGCAGGTGGATCCGCCTCGGGCATGGGCGGAACCGCCTGGTCGGGGGGGGGTATGTCGGCTGGGCGTGCCGGCGGGCCTACCGCCTGATCGCACACGACGACTGAGCGCGCTGGACTATGACGCCTCGTCCGCCCTTGCCTGCCGCGCGCGGTCCGCCTGCTCGCCGCCGCCATCGGCGATCGCGCTGAGCAACTCGTCGGCCTCGGTGATCCGTCCGAGCTCGCGCAGCGCGAACGCCCGGTGCAGCCGGGCCCGGTCGTCATCCGGCGCAGCCTCCAGCGCCCGGTCGAGCTGGGTGAGCGCCGCCGCGGCCCGGCCGGCGGACAGGTGCAGCACCGCCAGGTCCACCCGCGACGTCGCGTCGTCGGGCGCCAGCCGCACCAGTTCGCCGAACTCGACGACGGCCTCATCGGTGCGACCCAGGGACAGCAGCGCCAATGCCAAGTGCCGGCGCGGACCCGGGGCGTCCGGGTCCAGCCGCTTCGCGTTGGCCAACGCCTCACCAGCCGACGCCACATCGCCGCGCAGCAGCAGCACCGCGCCGAGCTGCGCCCACGCCGCGCCGAACTGCGGGTCCAGCCTCAGCGCCTGGTGCAGCAGGCCGGCGGCCTCGCCCAGCCGGCCGGTCGCGGCGACCGCGGTGGCGAGGGCGGTGCGCAGCCGGGGGCCGTCCTCGATCGCCAGTGCCTGCCGCCAGGCCGCCTCCGCCTCGGGGATCCGGCCCTGGAGGAGCAGCAGTTGGCCGAGGTTGTCGAAGGCGGTCGGGTCGTGCGGGGCCAGCTCGGTGGCTCGGGAGAGTTCGGCGATGGCGCTCTCCAGATCGCCGAGCGCGGCACGGACGTTGCCCAGGTTCAGCCGGGCCGTGGCCCCATCCTCGATCGCGAGCGAGCGCTCGTAGAGCTCCCTGGCCTCGTCGAAGCGCCCGGACTGGGCAGCGGCGAAGCCGAGGTTGTTCAGCGCGGTGGCGTTGTCCGGGCTGGCCGCCAGCACGGCGCGGTAGCCGGCCTCCGCGCCTTCGAGGTCGCCCCGGAGGTGGTGCAGCACGGCGAGGTCGAGGTCGGGCGGGGTCGAGGGCATGGCTGACGGTGTGTCGGTCGGCGCGGTCATGAGGAGGTCCCTCCCAGTCAGACGATGTTGTGGACCAGGTCACTGAGGATTTTTGTGGGGTCGATGTTCGGGAGCTGGAACTTGACGTCCGAGGGGGAGAAGCTGAACGGCTTGCCCTCCTCGTAGTGGATGGGCGCGGTGACGCCGATCTGCAGGCCCGAGCCGTATTGGACCGAGGCCAACTGCCAGTGCTTTTCATAGAGGTTGACCGTGTCGAACCACAGGTCTGCGGTCACCTTGACGTAGCCGTTGATGCCGAAGGTGAAGGTGGGCGAGGCGGTCAGCGATGCTTGGGCATCGATGACCAGGCCCTTCTTGGGGGTCCAGTTCACCGTGACCCCGGCCTGCACCACGCTCTGGAGCCCGAGTTGTCCGGTGATCTGCAGTCCGGCCTCCGCGCTGACCACCGGGATGCCGGCGCCGATCCCGCCGTTCACGTACAGCCGCAGCCCGGCGTGGGCGGGGATGTCGAGGTGGGCGGTGCCGGTGATCTGGGTCTGGTCCTCGTGCTCGGGGTTGTACTGCACCTTGAGGCCCAGCCCGTTCAGCTGGCCCGGTCCGACGCCGGCCGAGGCGTCCAGGCCGCCCGAGACGTCGGCGAAGATGCCGATGCTCTGGCCGAGGACGGAGACGCCGACGATCGGGATCTTGATGCCGACGTTGAGGATGTTCTTCTGGACTTCGATGGCGTTGAACAGGTTGATGGAGTCGGGCAGTTTGATCTCGCCCATCAGCTGGACGCTGCCGTCCGTTTGGATCTGCACCCCGGCGGTGCCCTGCAGCCACGGCGTGATCTTGGCGGTCAACGTGCCGCTGCCGTAGGGGCGCAGTGACCCGCTCGCCTGCGGTGCGCCGCCGCCCTTGGGGGATCCGGCCTTGGGTGGGCCGGCGTCGGGTCGGCCGTCGGAGCCCAGGGGTTGGTTGGTGAGGCCGACGGTGAGGGAGCCGGAGAGCATGCCTCGGGCGTAGGCGACGGTGCCTTCGATGGTGTAGATGCCGTCATGGTAGGAGGCGTTGAGGGTGGTGTTGATGCCGGGGATCTTGGGTTTGACGGTGCCGTGGGCGGTGACGGACCAGTGGTTGGCGGGGGGTTGCTTGGTGACGGTCGCGTCGAGGCTGCCGCTTTCGATGAAGGCGTTGGGGGCGAAGGCGAGGGAGCCGCCGATGGTGAGGCCGGTCTGGTCGGCGTAGGTGACGGCGAGGGAGCCGTTCTGCAGGCCGGGGATGGCCAGGTCGGCCTTGCCGTCGAGGGCGAACTTGTTGTTGGTGTAACTGGCCTTGACGAGTGCGCTTTTGACGCCGGGGATCTTGTTGGCGGGGATGCCGAGCCGGCCGCCGAGTCCCCATTGGTAGTTGCCGCCGTTCTGGCTGTAGCTGAAGTCGAGGCCGGCGGGGTCGAACAGCGTCTTGTCGAAGTCCAGCTGGCCGTTCAGCGCGAACCCGCTGCCGGTGGACACTTCAGCGCTGATCTTGCCCGTTGCCAGCTGGGCGAGTTGGAAGTCGAGGTCGCCCTTCGCGCCGATGCTGTTCGGGCCGGTGAACAGGAGCAGGCTGGACTTGGTGATCGTGAACGGCGGGGGCGCCGGGATGTCCTTGGGCGCGATCCGCTTCTCGAGGCGAAGCTCGTCGCCGTAGAGGACCACGTCGATGTCCAGCTTGGACAACAGGGGAATGGTGGGCAGGAGTTTGCCGGACGCAACGATCCCGACGTCGTCCACGATGGTGGCGGAGTCGAACGTCAACGGACTGAAGCCGAGTGCCTTCAGCTTTCTGCCGACGCCCTGCCGTACACCCTCCTGCGTGATCTCGCCGCCGAACTCGATGCCGATCCGCGGTGCGATGTCGAAGTCGAGCTCCGCCTCCTCGATGAACCTCTTCTCGGTTTTACTGAAGCCGTGGCCGAAGATCTTTCCACCCTTGGTCGGCTCCCATTTGATCTTGTTCAGTAGGAACTTCGTCTTGTAGAAGAATTTGGAGTAGAAGGGGTCGCCCTGTGTGAAGGTCTTCTCGTTGCCGGCGCCCCAGGGCACCTTCCGGACGCCCTTTCCGGGCAGGTAGATCACGAGCTCCGTGGGCGAGCCCTTCAGCCCGGCACTGGCGAGCTCGGCGGCTGTCATCGGGACCAAGGCCTTCAGCTGTTCGCCCTTGTCGGCGATCTGATCGGCGCTCCAGTTCACGTTGGGCTTCCCGCCGACTTTCATACCGCCGGTGACGGCGGCGACCTTCACGACGTACTTGTCGCGGGCCGTTCCTACGTCGGTGGTGAGAACCGAGTGCCCCCTGGCCTGCTCCGCGGCCAGCACTGCTTCGACCCCTTTGTCGATCACTTTCTTGATCTTCGAGCCGGAGCTGCGGTTGGCCGATGACTCCAGCAGCCAAATGTTGTCCTTCGGGTCCTCGTCATGGCCACCGAGCTGATATTCCAGCTTGTGGTCGATGTCAAAGGTGAAGTATGCTCCGGCGCTGCTCCAGCGCGGCACTTCCGAATCTTCTGCGAGCCGGGTCTCGTCGCCGAACACGTAGAGGCCGGGTGTCTTGGGAAGCTTGAAGTAGTAGACCTTCTTGCCGTCGACGGTCCACAACGGCTTCAGCGGCGGTACCAGCCATTTCTTGACCTGGTCCGCGACTCCCGAGTGGACGGTGGCCGCCCACACAGAGTCCTGTTTGGTCTTGCGCTTGCTCTCCGTGCCGTCAGCTTGTGTTTCGGCATTCTGAGTGGTGGTCAGCGAACCCTTGTCCACGATCCGCTGCTGCGTCCAGGCGAGCTTGATGTCCGGCACCGGGATACTGGAGATGGTCAGCGTCGGCTTCTCGGAAGCGCTCGCCGCAGGGGTGATTTCCCCCGGCGGCTGCAGTGTCGTGTTCTGCTGGGCAGCCGGTGCACCGTTAGCCTGCCGGTGCACCACCCCGCCCTGGTGGTGCAGCACGTGCGTCACCTCGTGCGCCATCAGCGACAGGTCGGTCGGGGACGCGTCGCTGGCGAGGAAGATGTGGTTGCCCCGGGTCACCGCCCTTGCGTGGAGGGCGCGGACGGCTTGGTCGGCGGCGGCGTCCTGGTGGACCACGACGTGGCTCAGGTCGGTCCTGAGGCGCGACTCCAGGATGCCGCGGGTGGGTTGGGGGATCGGTTGGCCGGGGCCGGGGTGGTCGAGGATGGTGGCGGGGTTGGGGCCGGCGGGGCCCGGGTGCTGGGTGGCCGCTACCTGGGTCGCGGGGTTCTGCGCCACGGCTCCGTGCTGCGGGGCGTCCGGGTGCGGCTGGGCCGGGGCGGTATGCGGGGCGATGGCGCGGTGGGCGAGTTCGGGGTCACCGGCGATCTTGGGCGGGTCGCCCGGGGCACCGCCGGAGGGGGCGGTCTTCGCGGCGGCGCCGTGCTCGTGGGCCGGGTCGGCGCCGCTGGTGACGTGTTTGGCGACCGCCTCGGCTTCCTTCTCGTGGGCGTCGTCGGGGTGGCTGACCTTCACACCGGCTGGGGTGTGCGGGTCCTTGTCGGGTTCGCGGGCGGCTCGCATCAGGCGATTGGCCTGCTGGTTGCCGACGGACTGCTGCAGGGCGGCGGATTGGCCCGCTGGGGTGGCCTGGTGCGGTGTCTGCTCGCCGCCCGCCGGCGGCTTCTGCTCGGTGGCCTTGGCCGGGCCCGCATGCTGGTCCTTGGGTGCGGGCTGGGTGGTCGGCATCGGCGGCTTATCGGTCTTCTTTACGCGCGGCTGCTCCGGCGCCTTCTCGTCACCCATGGTCCCCTCCATTGCCGAGCCCGTTGCCGAGCAATTCGTGTTCCACCCACTCGTAGGAGGGCCGGTCGATGCCCAAGTTCAGCCGCGCCGGGGCTCTGTCCTCGATCGCGGGTGAGAGCTCCTAGAGCTCCACGGCCTCGTCGAAGCCGAGGTTGGTCGGCGCGGTCATCAGGGGCCCTCCCGGTCAGGCGATCTTGTGGACCAGGTCAGTGAGGATGCTGGTGGGGTCGATGTTCGGGAGCTGGAACTTCACGTCCGAGGGGGAGAAGCTGAACGGCTTGCCCTCCTCGTAGTGGATGGGCGCGCTGACGCCGACCTGGAGGCCCGAGCCGTATTGGACCGAGGCCAACTGCCAGTGCTTTTCATAGAGGTTGACCGTGTCGAACAGCAGGTCCGCGGTCACCTTGACGTAGCCGTTGATGTCGAAGGTGAAGGTGGGCGAGGCGGTCAGCGATGCTTGGGCATCGATCACCAGGCCCTTCTTCGAGGTCCAGTTCACCGTGACCCCCGCCTGCACCGCGCCCTGGATCCCGAGTTGCCCGCCGATCTGCAGACCTGCCTCCGCGCTGACCACCGGGATACCGGCACCGAGGCCGCCGTTCACGTAGAGACGGAGGCCGGCGTGGGCGGGGATGTTGAGTTGGGCGGTGCCGGTGATCTGGGTCTGGTCCTCGTGCTCGGGGTTGTACTGCACCTTGAGGCCCAGCCCCTTGAGTTGGCCCGGTCCGACGCCGGCCGAGGCGGTCAGGCCGGCCGAGACGTCGGCGAAGATGCCGATGCTCTGGCCGAGGACGGAGACGCCGACGATCGGGATCTTCACGCCGACGTTGAAGATGTTCTTCTGGACCTCCATGGCGTTGAAGAGGTTGATCGAGTCGGGCAGTTTGATCTCGCCCATCAGCTGGACGCTGCCGTCCTTCTGAATCTGCACCCCGGCAGTGCCCTGCAGCCACGGTGTCAGTCTGGCGGTCAATGTGCCGCTGCCGTAGGGGCGGAGTGGTCCGCTCGCCTGCGGTGCGCCGGCTCCCTTGGGCGCGCCGGGTTTCGGCGGGCCGGCGTCGGGTCGGCCGTCGGAGCCCAGGGGTTGGTTGGTGAGGCCGACGGTGAGGGAGCCGGAGAGCATGCCTCGGGCATAGGCGACGGTGCCCTCGATGGTGTAGATGCCGTCCTGGTAGGAGGCGTTGAGGGTGGTGTTGACGCCCGGGATCTTCGGCTTGACGGTGCCGTGGGCGGCGACCGACCAGTGGTTGACGGGGGGTTGCTTGGTGACGGTCGCGTCGAGGCTGCCGCTTTCGATGAACGCGTTGGGAGCGAAGGCGAGGGTGCCGCCGATCGAGAGGCCGGTCTGGTCGGCGTAGGTGATGGCGAGGGAACTGCTCTGGAGGCCGGGGATGGCGAGGTCGGCGTGGCCGTCGAGGGCGAACTTGTTGTTGGTGTAACTGGCGTTGACGAGTGCGTTCTTGATGCCGGGGATCTTGTTCGCCGGGATGCCGAGGGTGCCGTTGATGCCCCAGGAGTAGTCGGAGCCGGCCTTGCGGTAGGAGAAGCCGAGGGTGGCGGGCTGGAACAGGGTTTTGTCGAAGTCGAGTTGGCCGTCGAGGGTGAAGGCGCGTTTGGCGTCGACGGAGGCTGAGATGCTTCCCCTGGCGACGGTGCCGAGGGCGAGCGACAGGGTGCCCCCGACCTGGAAACCGTTGGTTCCGGCGCTGACGGTGATGCCGCCACTGGTGACCTTGAAGGGGGCCGGTATGGGGAGGTTGCTCGCGCCGAACGATTTCTCGAACTGGAGCGCGCCGTGGCTGTACTCGACGTCGATGGGGGTGTTGCGGAGCAGCGGAATCGAAGGGTGCAGCACGCCGTGGGCGTAGAAACCCTCGTAGGGGATGAGGTCGGCTTCATCGATGGATATCGGGCTCAGGCCGCGGAACTCGAAGAACCCCACCTTCTGGGCCAGGTGTTGCCCGTTCAGCATCGCGACCTGAGTGTCCGTGGGCTGCTTGCGGAATTTCTTGAGGGTGATTTCGACGTTCCTGGTCTGCTGCTCCACCAGGCTTGTGGTGATAAGGTGGCCAGTCAGCTTGCCGTCCTGGCTGTTTTTCGGGTCGTATTCAATTTTCGTGACGTGAAAGTCGTCATAGATGCCGTGGAAGGCATCGGCGATGGAGGCGATGTTGCGAGCTGACGATTCCGTCTGGTTTTTGCCCCAATCCACGCTGACTACCGCGCCGCCCTTCTGCGACCCCGCGATGATCGTCAGCTTCGACTTATTGGCCGTCAGGCCGAGATCCTTGAGCTCGGTGTCCGAGACCGTGTGCAGCATGTTGGCGGCCTCGGCATTCATGATTTGCGCGCTGGTCCAGTGGATTTTGGGATTTCCTCGGAACTCGAACCCGTGGACCAACTCGCCGATTTTGAGCTGCCACCTGGCGTCGGCGCGCAGGGCGGCTCGGTCGGCTGGGATCCCGGTCTCGGGCGGGGTGATCTGGCTCTCGCGCTCGTAGTACTCCTTCGCGCTGAGGAGCAGGCCGTCCACCCTCTTGGTGATCTGCTGGTCGAGCAGCGATCCGCTGCTCTGGTTGGCCACGCTTTCCCAGAGCCAGAAGTTCGTGATATCGTCTTTGCCGCCGACCTGCAATTCCAGAAGATGGTCGATGTCAAACCTGTTGAAATTGCCAGTATTGTCCCAGTAAGGCACCTCCGCCGCCGCCACGAGCTCGCCCCTGGTACCGACGATCGCTCCTTTGATCACCTTCGTGTTCCCGTTGCCGGCACCGGCACCGGCACTGGCCCCGGCCCCGTCCGTCCCGGTGCCGGCACCGGCCCCGTCCTTCCCGTAGCGCAGCGCGACGAGCGACCCGGGGGTTTTCGGTTTGCCGGGATCGGAGATGTTCTCCGATTTATCGACAAGTGAGTCGATCTTCTGGGCGATCGCTGTGGACTTCTGGATCTCGGTCCGCCACTTTTTCTCCTGGACGGATTTCTTCTCCTTCCGGTTTTCCTTGGGGACAATCTTGGTGCTGGCGGCGAACGCGGTCTGGACGTCGACGCCGGCTGGCGGCTTGAAGTCCAGTTTTTCGTCGGGATAGGCGACTTGCGACAGCTCGACAGTATTCACCCCGGATGCGTCGTTCGCGGGGACGAAGGTGATGGTTCCGCGCTTGGGGTCCTTGTACTTGTTCTTGTTTCCCTTCGGCTTCGCGTTCGCCGGGGGCGTTGGTGCTGCCGCCGGTGCACTGTTGGCCTGCCGGTGCACCACTCCGCCCTGGTGGTGCAGCACGTGCGTCACCTCGTGCGCCATCAGTGACAGGTCGTTCGGGGACGCGTCGCTGGCCAGGAAGATGTGGTCGCCCCGGGTCACCGCCCTTGCGTGGAGGGCGCGGACGGCTTGGTCGGCGGCGGCGTCATGGTGGACGACGACGTGGCTCAGGTCGGCCTTGAGTCGGGCCTCCAGGATGCCGCGGGTCGGCTGGGGGATCGGCTGGCCGGGGCCCGGGTGGTCGAGGATCGAGGCGGGGTTGGGGTGGGCGGGGCCCGGGTGTTGGGTGGTCGCCGCGTGGGGTGCTGGGTGTTGGGCGGCCGGCGCCTGGGGCGCTGCGTGCTGTGGGGCAGCGGTGTGCGGTTGGGCGGGGCTTGGGTGCTGGGTGGTCGCCCCATGGGTTGCCGGGTGTTGGGTGGCTGGCGCTTGGGGCGCTGCGTGCTGTGGGGCAGCGGTGTGCGGTTGGGCGGGGCTTGGGTGCTGGGTGGTCGCCCCATGGGTTGCCGGGTGTTGGGTGGCCGGCGCCTGGGGTGCCGTGTGCTGCGGGGCGGCCGGGTGTTGGGTGGCTGGCGTCTGGGGTGCCGTGTGCTGCGGGGCGGCCGGGTGTTGGGTGGCTGGCGTCTGGGGTGCCGTGTGCTGTGGGGCGGCCGGGTGTGGGGCAGCGGTGTGCGGTTGGGCGGGCGCCGGCGCCGGGGCCGGGTGCGGGGTCGTCGCCACCTGGGTCGCCGGGTGCTGTGCAGCCGCCGTCGGCGTTGCCGGGTGCGGGGCGACCGCGCGGTGGGCCATCTCCGGGTCGCCGACCACCTTCGGCGGGTCGCCCGGGGCGCCGCCGGAGGGGGCGGTCTTCGCGGTCGCACCGTGTTCGTGGCCCGAGTCGCCGCCGCTGGTGATGTGCTTGGCGACCGCCTCGGCCTCCTTCTCGTGGGCGTCGTCGGGGTGGCTGACCTTCACGCCGGCCATGGCGTGCGGGTTCTTCTCCGGTTCCCGGGCCGCCCGCATCAGGCGGTTGGCCTGCTGGTTGCCGACGGACTTCTGGAGGACGGCAGCTTGGCCCGCCGGGGTGTGCTCGGCGGCCTGCGCCGGGCCCGCGTGCTGGTCCTTCGGCGCGGGCTGCTGGACCGGCATCGGTGGCTTGTCGGTCTTCTTGGCACCCGACTGCTCGGGCGCCTTGCCGTCACTCATAGTCCCCTCCGTTGCCGAGCAGTTCGCGTTCCACCCACTCGTAGTAGGGCCGCCCGAACTCGCCCGGGGTCACCGGGAGTCCGAGCTTCTGGTACTCCCGGCCCGCCGACACGACCAGGTCGCGGACGCTGACGGCATCCGTGGTCGGGTCCGCCCGCAACGCGCGGAACGCCGCGTCCAGCACGATGTTCTTGATGCTGCCGCCGGACACCGGGAACCGGGCTGCCAGCACGGCCAGTTGGTCGTCGTCGGGGAACCGCAGGCCCGCCGGGAACATGCCGCGCCAGATGCGCAGCCGGGCGGCGGCGTCCGGCGCCGGGAAGTCGACGATGGCGTGCAGCCGGCGTAGGAACGCGGTGTCGATGTTCTGCCGCAGGTTGGAGGCCAGCACCACGACGCCGCGGAACTCCTCGACCCGCTGGAGCAGGAACGCCATCTCCACGTTGGCCCAGCGGTCCCGGGCCTCCTTGACCTCGCCGCGCTTGGCGAACAGCGCGTCGGCCTCGTCGAAGAAGAGCATGGCGTTGGACTGCTCGGCGTCGGCGAACACCCGGTCCAGGTTCTTCTCGGTCTCGCCGACGTACTTGCTCGCCACCGCCGACAGGTCCACCTTGTACAGGTCGGCGCCCTGCTCACGGGCCAGGAGTTCGGCCGCCATGGTCTTTCCGGTGCCGGAGCCGCCGGTGAACATCGCCACCACGCCGCGGCCGAGGCTGAGCCGCCGGTCGAAGCCCAGCTCGGTGTAGACCCGGCCGCGCAGGCCGATCCGGGCCCGCAGCTCCTCCAGTTGACGGCGGCTCGGGTCGGGGAGGACCAGGTCGTCGAAACCGGTGTCGGTGTGCGCGTCGACGCGCCGGGCGAAGGCGACCAGTCGACGGCCGGACTGGCGGCGGCAGCCCTCGAACAGGTCGTCCGCCTGCAGCAGCGGCCGCGCCGGGGTGCGCAGCCGGGCCACACCACACGCGGAGGCGACCGCGTCGGTGATCTGGCCGGCGGTGAGCTGGAAGGTGTTGGCCAGCGCCTGGGCCAGCTGGTCGCGGCGAGGCCGGGGGAGCTCGAACGCGGTGTCCGGCGGCAGGAGTTCCAGCCACAAGGCGCGGCGCTGGGTGAAGTCGGGCACCGGCAGCTCGACCCGGACGAAGCGGCCGGTGGCGACCGCGCCGGCCGGCTCCCACGACTCGGTGCTGGTGGCCAGCGTCGGGCCGGCGAAGCGGTCGGCGGCAGCGGTGAGGACGGCCCACCGGTCGTCGTGCTCCGCGACCTCGACGCCCTCCGGATCGGTGCCGAGCAGGCGGTCGGCACCGAGCCAGCACAGGGCCGCGCCGCGCAGCGTCGCCTCCCGGTAGCAGAGCTCGACGATGGTCGGCCACGGCTCGCTCGCGACAGTCGGGATGGTGGCGTGCAGCAGGGGCAGGGCCGCGTCGCCGCAGAGCGCGGTGGCGGTGCTGCGCCGGCCGGTGCCGTACGGGCCGTGCAGGAACAGCAGGGTGCCCTCGGGTCGGGTGCGCAGCCAACTCGCGAGCTCCCGCAGCTCGTTGCGGCGGTAGGCGTCCAGGACCAGGTCGTCCAGCGAGGCGGCCGGGTCGGCGACGGTGAGCACCCCGGACAGGCGCTCGTCGACGCGGTCGTCACCGAGGAGGTGGCCCGCGATCCGGGGGTCGATGCGCAGCGCGCCGGACGGCCCGAGCGCCAGCAGACGGTGCTGCAGCAGCGGTGCGGACGCGGCGAACAAGGCCAGTCCGTGCTCGGCGCCTTGCAGTTCGGGGTCGACGATGCGCAGCGCCAGGTCGGCGGTCGGCGCGGACGCTGTCGCGTCGTCGAGGAGGTAGCCGAACAGCCGGCGGTAGCGCGGCTGGAGGTAGCCGAGCAGGCAGAGCAGCAGCACGTCCTGTTCTCGGCGGTCGAGGCCGAAACTCCGTGCCAGCATGGGGAATCGGAGCGGGACGGTGCTCTGGGCGGTGCGCTTGTCCAGCTCGGCCAGCGCGGTCGCCGCCGCGTCGAGGTGGGCGCGGGCCGCCGCCGGGAGGGGGTCGACGAGGGCGAACGGCTCGGCGAGGTAGCGGTCGATCTCGCCCTCGGCGACGCTGGGCAGCCCCCACTGGGTGGCCGGTTTGTCGGCTCCCAGCTGGTGGCGGAAGACCTCGACGCGCGCGCGGACCAGCAGGTCGGCGCGGTGCAGTTCGGCGGCCAACTGCGCTGCGCTGTCGACGTAGCCCGCGCTGTCCAAGTAGTCCGTCATGACGCCCCCATCCGGTACCGAACCGTCCGCCCGCCCAGCCACGGCACCGCCTCCAGCGGCCGGTCGTAGCCGGCCATCGACACCACGACGTCGAGCGGCCCGGGTGCCAGCTCCACCACCAGCTCCTCGGCCGTCCAGTGCAGCCGCCCCCGGCGCCGCACGAAGTGCGCCAGCAGGTAGCCGCCGCTCGACTCGCTGAACTGGCCCAGCCAGCGCGACCAGGCGCGCAGCACCGCGCCCGCCAGCAGCCCGATCACCGCGTCGGCCTTCGGCCGGCCGAGCTTGCCGCCCGGCAGGTCGGTGTCGGCCAACTCGGTGAGCTCGGCCGGGTCGGGCAGCCGCTGGGCACCCGCCTGGACCAGCAACTCGCCACGCAGCGCCGCCAGATGATGCACCTGCCGCCAGCCGCGTCGCACCTGGGCAGGGCGGCCGGCGAAGGCCCGCACCGCGGGCTCGGCGGAGTCGGCACCGGTCAACCGGCAGGCCACGGCGAGCAGGATCTCGGGGAGGAAGTCGGCCAGGCCGGCGCGCGCCAGCACGGCGGGCACCCGCAGCTCGGTGACGGCGCGCAGCAGGAGCAGCAGACCGGCAAATGGACTGTCCTCGACGTCCGCGTCGGTGCGTCCGGCGAGTTGGTCGGCGAGTGGACCGGCGAGCTGCGCGAGCACCGGATCCGCCTCGCCCGCCGCCCAACGGTCCTGCACCTCGGCGAGGACCGCGACGACGAACCCGTCGTCGGCCCACTCCGGGCGTTCCGCGACCAGCGCGGCCCGTAGCAGCAGTGCGGCGCGCGGCCCGGGGCCGGCCACCCGCACCGCCGCACGCAGCTCGGGGCTCGCGGCCAGCACATCGGCCAGCGCCTGCCGGACCGCCGCCTCCCGTCGCCCCGCAGGCTTCGGCGAGGCGGCGGTCAGGCCGGGGAGCAGCAGGTCGACCTCCAGCCAGTCGAACCGGTCGGCGAGCTCGGCGGGCGGGGGAGCGGTCGGCGTCCGCAGGTCGCCCCGGGCCGAGAGCCGCCGCAGCACGTCCACCACGACCAGCGTCAGCGCGGTGGGGCTGCGCCAGTCCGGGACGGCGCGCGAGCGGTAGACGCGGGCCACGTCCAGCGCGGCGAGCGGGACGCCGGTCCACAGCCCCCAGGCGTCGGCGATCGCCACGGCAGTGGTCAGCAGCGGCCAGAGCCCTGACACATCGTCAGCGGGTGCCGGTGGCCGGGTGGTGTCGGCAGCCAGCTCCCTGATCGCCGCGTCGGGCAGCGTGGCGAGGAGCGCGGGCAGCATCGCCTGCCGGTGCAGGGCGGCCAGCACCGGGACCGGCGGCTGGGTCGCGAGCAGGGCGCGCGCCGCACTGCCGGTCGGCTCGGCGTGCCAGGCGGCGAACGGATGGAAGTACCAGTGCTGGGCGGCCGTGCCGCCGAGGTGCTCGACGAGGTAGGCGGCCAGGTACTCGGCCTGGTCCGCGAAGCGGATCACGTTGCCGTCAGCCGACGCGTCCGCCGCGACGGCGGTCACGATCGCGCGGGCCAGCGCCTCGGCCCAGCGGCGGGCGGCGGTCGGGGCGTCGGCGCGCAGCGCGAACTCGGCGTGCACCTGGCGGATGACGTAGACGGCGGGGTCGTCGCCGTACACCGAGTCCAGCAAGGTGCTGAGGATGCCGGGGAGTTCGAGGCGGGCGAGCTGGTCGAGGTGCGCGGCAGCGGCGGCCGGCTCGACGCCCCGCGCGAGGTAGTCGCAGGTCAGCGACCTGATGCTGCCGTCCACCGGTCAGCCCTCCCCGGTCAGGTGCTGCGCCAGGGTGCCGGCCGTGGCGCCGTACCCCTGCTTCAGCTGCGCCGCGACCTGCTGGAGCAGCTCCGGATCCGCGGCCAGTGCCGTCGCCACCACCGACGCCGACGCGGTCGTCCCCTGCGGCCGGTACAGCCGCGCCGCGACCCCGGCCGCGCCGCCGATGCCGCTGAGCAGTGCCCCGGTGGCCAGCGACTGCACGGCGGCGCTCGGCGCCAGCGCCGCGGTCGCGGGGGCGCTGAGGTTGCCCTGCACCGTCAGATTGCCGTGCACGGTCACGGTGTTGTCGCCGCGGACCGTCAGACAGGGCGTGAAGGTGGCCTTGTCCGCCGACCACGTGCCGATCACCAGCGCGTTCGCCGCCCCGGACGGCAGCTCGACGCGCAGCTCCCGCTGGGTGCCGCTCTGCGCACCGTAGACCTGCCACGGCTGCGCGGCGTCCACCGGAGCCGCTGCCTCCGTTGTCGGCGGCGTCGGCTGCGCGGCCTGGACCGGGAACTCCAAGGCCCCCTGCTCGATGCGCAGTTCGCCGTTGACCGCCAGGTTGCCGTGGACCGTCGCCGTGCCGGTCGCGGCGATGTCGAACAGCGGGTCGGGGTGCGAGTCGGCGCGGACCGCGAAACGGGTCGGGTCGGTGTCCGCCGCCGCACCGAGGTCGATCCGGGCGTCGCCGCGCGGGTGCGCCACCGAGGCGGCGACCAGGCCGGCGTAGCGGCGGCCGGAGCGGTCGATCGCGAGGCCGGACCCGGTGGTGCGGCGGACCCGGCCGAGCAGCACCGGCCACGGCATGGTCTCCTCCGGCGCGGTCCGCTCCGGGCCGAACTCGAGGTCGCCGGGCGGCACTTGCGGCGGGTGGTTGGCGTCCACGGCGTCATCGGCCGCGGTGATCAGCAGCCGGGGCAGCTCCAGCCAGCGGTAGTAGGCGGTCGCCTCGCTGCCGCAGGCCCCGTAGCCGGTCGGCGCGGTGTCGGAGCCGGCCCGGTCGTAGATCAGCCAGATGTCGTAGGCGATCTCGCCGGTCAGCGGCGCGGGCGGCAGCGGCGGCACGGTCATCCGCTCGATGACCACGACCTCCCGGCCGTAGCCGTCGACGGCGAGGCCCGGCTGCACGGCGAGCGGGCCGCCGTCCGCGGTGAGGTCCAGGCCGTGCAGGATGCCCCAGCTGTGGCCGGCCACGTTGTGCCGGCGCCGCATCGCGACGTGGTAAGCCTGCTCGTCGGTGAAGTCCTGCGGGCGCAGGAACTGCCGGTCGAAGTACCGCACCCGGACGATCCGGTCCGCGTCCACGGTCTACCTCCAGTGAAACCGTCCAGTCCGGGGACTGGCGCTGGGATTGGGGACCGGCGGCACGCTCCGCCAGTCGAAACTGGTGACGCCGAGCGTGACCTTGCCGCCGGGCAGCAGGCCGAGCGCGACGACTTCGACGTGCACGGTCACGCTGTCGGCCGTGGGCAGCTGCACACTGCCGGGGATCTCGAACTCGGCGTCCGGCTGCAGCAGTTGCGACGACCCCAACCGCTCGCTCGTCTGCACGCCGTTGACCGTGACGACCGCCGCCACCGTCAGGTCGGTCACCGCCTGGCTGGTGATGCTGGTGACCTTGACGTCGTAGGCGAGGGTCTGCGGCGGCACCACCGGCGCCGCCGCGGCCTTGCGCGCGGACTTCTGCTGCGGCGGTGGGTTCGGGTCCTGGACGACGGCCGCGACGGTCAGCGCCGAGTCGTCGAACAGGTCGCCGCTGAACTGCCGGTCGATCGCCAGACTGCTCTGCCCGACCGCGCCGGTCCAGGTGCTCATCAGCGTCGCGGCCAGCCGCGGGTCTCCGGGATCGACGGCCAGCGGCCCGAACACCAGGGTGCCCTCGACGTCGAGGGAGCCGACGGTGGTGTCGCCACCCGCGTGGACGACCAGCGGAAGGGCGCCGTCCGGGGCGGTGCCCACCGCGAACCGGTACCAGTCCGGCACGTCGGTGGGCCCCGGCGCGCCCATCTCCACGCGCAGCTCCTGCCCGGTCTGCACGCCGTCGGCCAGGATCGCCGCGCGGTACCAGCGCCACGGCCACGCCGTCTTGGGCGCGGGCACCGCCGGGTCGAACCGCAGCGGCCCGCCCGGAGCGAGCCGCGCGCCGTGCGCGACGACCGAGCCGTTGACGGCGCTCCCGGTCGTCGGTGACACGGCCAGGCGCGGCACCGGGCGGCCGGCCGGGTCGGGGAGCGTGACGGTCAGCGCCGGGTCGTGGTCCAGCTGCACGGTCCCGCCCGTGGGAGCGGCCACGGTCGCGCCCTCGGCCGTGCCCCACGCGATCGGACTGGACGCGGGCACGTACGGCGGCCCGGTGAACGCGACCAGCCGCCCGAGGTAGACCGTCCCGGCCGGCCCGGCCACGTCGTCGTCGGGCCGGACCGCCAAGACGTGGACGTCGGCACCCTCGACCACCCGGTCGCCTGCCACGACGTCCTCGCGGTAGCCCAGGAACAGGTCCAGGGCCGCCGCGCCGACCGGCAGGTCCGACCAGGCCAGCAGCACGGGTGCCGGCAGCACCACGGCCCGGCCCAGGCCGTCCACGGCCAGCCCGGCCGCGATCTGGCAGCCGGTGCGCCGGTCGGTCAGGCCGAGACCGTGGGCCACCCCGGCGCCGTGCGCCGTGGTGTCGTGGCGGCGGCGGGTGGCGATCCGGTACTCCTGCTCGGTGTCCAGATCGGCCACGCCGAGCTGCTGGTTCTCCCGGTAGTGTGGGCGGGTCAGGTCGGGCCGGGTCATGACGACCCCGGCGCCGGCGGCTGGGACGGCTCCGGCGGGACCGGCGCGGGCGGTGCCGCGGGGGCCGGATCCGCGACCGGCACCTGCGCCCTGGCCATCTCCGGCAGCTGCGCCTGCGCCGAAGTCGGTGCCTGTGCCTGCGGTTGCGCCGGCGCTTGTGCCTGT
This sequence comes from Kitasatospora sp. GP30, assembly GCF_029892145.1. NCBI lineage: Bacteria > Bacillati > Actinomycetota > Actinomycetes > Kitasatosporales > Streptomycetaceae > Kitasatospora > Kitasatospora sp. GP30. The sequence continues at coordinate 63,249 of NZ_JARZAH010000025.1, read as the reverse complement.
GTCTGCGCGGGTGCCGTCGTCGCTTCCGTCACGGGAACCTGGGCTTGAGCCATCGTCGGCACCTGGGCCTGCGCCATCGTCGACAGCTGCGGTTGCGCCAGTGCGGGTGCCTGGGTCGCAGCCGCCGAAGTCGACGGCGCCGGCTTGGCGTTGACCGCCTGGAACCCGACGATCCGCCGCCCGGTGAGGTGCGTCTGCGGCTGCGACGGCACGAAGTACGCCAGGTTCACCGGGACGTCGACCCCGACCACCGGCGGCCTGCCGATCACCGCGATCAGGTCGTCCACGGTGGACGGCTGCCACTGCGCGACCTCACCGGCCGGCACCCCGAGGTCCCGCAGCACCAACTCGGCCTCCTCGAGCCGGTGCCAGACCACCTGACCCAGGTTCAGCAGCCCGAACGGCGCCGGCCACCGGACCGGTCCGAAGTCCCTGCGGTACGGCGACACCGGGTCGATCGCCTTGACCACCCAGTGCCTGACCTGCTGGGCGTCGTCCTCGGCGGCCAGCCAGACCCGGGCCAGCGGCACCGCCTCCCCGGGACACCCCGGAGGGGAGGACCCGTCCAGCAGGGAGAGGATCCGGTCCTGGGCGATCCAGAACAGCAGCTCCGTGAACTGCCCGGCGTCCACCGTGCCCGAGCCGCCCACCTGGTCCGCGACGAACGGGAAGTGCCGCAGCGGCCGTTCACGCAGCCGCGCGCTCAGCCAGGACTTCAGGCCCGCGCTGTCCGCATTGCCCGGCAGCCCCGCCGCCTGCGCCTGGTGCAGGACGGCGACGGCGTCCGCGTAGGCGTGCTGCCACTGGCGCCAGTCCGGTCGGTCCGGCTCGGTGCCGTCGACCACGGGCACGCAGCGCAGCGCGAAGGACTCCACGATCCGGCTGTTCTCGCACTCGCCTGCCTGCGAGCAGCCTGCCGTCCCGAGCGCCGCCACCGGGTCCTCGCCGACCTCGCGGTAGGCGATGCCGATGTCAAGGACGCATTCGGTCGGCGGCGGACCGGACGGTGTCCCGCACGGCGAGGTCGGGTCCGGGCAGTACGCCGCGAGGTCGAGGGTGGTCGCCCTGCCGACCACGACGTCCTCCCCGCAGGAGCTGACCGCGTAGCCGGGCTGGACGACCACGGTCGCCGCCGACGCCCCCGGCGTCGGGTCGAGGCCGACGTCCAGGCCGGTCACCACGCCCCAGCCGTCCCGGTACCGGCCGAGCCGCCGCCGGTCCAGCACCCACGAGGCCAGCCCCGACAGGTCCTGGTCGGTGAGCAGTTGGCCGCAGAAGAAGCGCGGGCGCACCAGGGCCTCCAGCCGGCACCGGCGCCCGTCACACGGCTGCGGGCAGCCACACCTGTGGCCGGCCACACTGAGCACGGCGGTCATCGTTCGGTCCTCCGGTCGTCGTCATCGTCGTCGTCGCGCACCTCGAACCAGCTCTCGAACAGCCCGCCCTGCACGCCGTCCCCGGACGGCAGCCGGCCGCGCAGGTGGTTGCCGTCCACCGGCACCCCGCGGCAGTCCGGGATGAAGTCGCAGCGCAGCGACACGAAGACGGTGGTGTCGCGCAGTGCGCGCCGGCCGTGCCCCGCGATGTAGCTCGGGTCGATGGTGAACACCGCGACGCAGCCGTCGTCCTCCAGTCGGGCCGGCAGCTCCTCCGGGTAGGGCAGGAACGCCAGGGCCTCCGAGGGGCCGGTCGCGTACTGCACGACGAAGGTGTACGGGTTCACGCCGTGCCCGGCGCGGTGGCTGTGCCGCAGCGGCCGGTCGAAGTGGACCCGCAGCTCGCCGTGCTGGTGCTCGCGCAGGTGGCGCAGGGTCACCGCGCCGCCGTGCGGCCAGTTCACGTGGGTGATGTGGGTGAGGTCGGCCGGGGACGGCGGCTGCACCCGGCGGCCGTCCAGGTCGAGCTCGAAGCCGCCCTCCGGCAGCGGGATGATCCGGGCCAGCGGGACCAGGTTGCCGCACGGGCACTCCGGCTCCGGGCAGCGCCCGCCGCAGCCGCGGTGCCGGCGGTCGTCATCCGCACAGTCGTTGTCGTCGCCATCGCAGTCGTCGCCGTCGCCGTCCTCGCACGGGTCGTCCGGCCAGCACCCCGGTGTGACGTCCGCGACCACCAGCTGCACGCCGTCCCGGAACCGGTTGTACTCGCGGTGGTGCGGGTCGCCGGTGCCCTCCGCGTAGAGCGTCGGTACCGGCTCCACCTGCTCCTCGGTGAACTTCGCGCACAGCAGGTACGGCTCCGACCGCTCCGGCAGCTCGAACGCGGTGTCGCAGCGCAGGATCAGCTCCCGGCCGTGGCAGTCCAGCGCGAAGCCGGCGGTCACCACCACCCAGGTCCGGGCGCACTCGGGGCGCGGGTGCCGGTGCACGTCCAGCCCGCACACGATGCCCCAGCCGTGCAGCAGCCGGTTGTGCAGCCGGTGGTGGTCCAGCAGGTAGTCGGTGTCGGCGGCGAAGTCGCGGGCCGCCATGAACTTGCCGGTGAAGTAGCGGTTGCGTTCGGCCTCCACCTCGCCGGTGTGTCCGCTGTGGTCGTGGCTGTCATCGTCGTGACATCCGCACCGTCGTGCTGACATGCGTCCTCTCCTCACCTGATCCCGGTTCCGGTGTCGATGCGGGTCGTCGCTTCGACCCGTACCGGTTGCTGTGGTCGTGCGGATGCCAGCACCGTGTCCCAGCCGAGCCGGTGCCGCGGTGCACGGCTGGGTGGTGCGGCGGCGTCGTGGGCGCAGGCCAGCCGCGCCTGGGGCACCGCGCCGATCACGGTGTCCAGGCCGACGGCGGACTGCACGGCCACCCGCAGCCTGGGCTCGACGAGGTCCAGGTCGTACCGGCTGGTGGCCGGGCGTTCGGCGGCCAGCAGCCGGTGCACGGCCCGCTCGTCCTCCGCGGTCCGCACCCACGCCGACGGCAGGTACACGCGGAAGCTGTTGGCGGTCTGCGTGAACAGGTCGTGCGCCGGGTCCCCGGTCGACACCAGGCGGGCCCGCCCGACCTCGGCGTAGGCGCCGAGCCGCAGCCGGGCCACCACGTCCGGGCTCCAGAGCGGCAGCGGCGTCGGATCCGTGGACCCCAGCTGCAGTCGGCCCCTGGTCCGGAAGCCCTCGACCAGCGCCGGCAGGCCGATTTCGCCCGCCGGGACACCGGACTCGATGGCCAGCAGCGCGGCCAGCAGCTCGGTGATCGCCGCCGGGGTGCCGCGCCGGCGCAGCACCGCCAGGCCGGCCAGCAGCCAGGCGCGCTGCTGCTCGGCGGTCCAGCGCTGGTCCAGCGGGACGCCGACCCAGCCGGCCAGGTAGCCGAGCGGCGCGCCGGCCGGTACCGCCTTCGGGTCGACGTACGCCGGCAGGTCGGCGATGCGCGCCGCCACCTCGTCCCATTCGGCCTGGAACACGCCGAGGAACCGCTCCAGGAAGTCCTTGCCGTCGGCGTCCATGCCGAAGACCGCCGGCAGGAACTCCAGGTACGACGAGCGCGGGTAGTGCGCGCGCACCGCGCGGACCAGCGGTGTGGCCCGGCCCGGCCCGGTCAGCCGCAGCCGGACGGCGAGGTAGCGGCCCGGGGCGCTGCGGACGGGCCAGTCGACGTCGGCGGACAGCGGCGCGGCGGCGGGGGCGTGCGCCTGGCCGGTCTGGGTGCCGGCGGCCGTCCAGTCACCGAGGTCGGGCGTGTCGGAGGTGGTGGTCTCCACCGCGACCGAGGTGCCCGGCGGCAGCGCGGCCAGGTCGAGCCGGACCCGGTCCCAGACGCAGCGGTAGATCCGGCTGTCGAGGACGGCGCTGACCCACTCACCGTCGCGCCCGTACGGCTTGGGGCCGCGGGTGGGCCGGGGCGGCGGCACCGGCTGCCCGGCGCGGTCGAACGCCGGGCCGTGCGGCGCGCTCGACGCGGGTTCCGCGACATCGCCCTCGCGGTCCGGGTCGGCGTGCCGGTCGCAGTCTCCGGTCAGCCCGGCCGGCAGCACGAACACGCCGGCCAGCAGCCGGATCGGCGGCGCGGTGAACAGCGGGCGCAGCGGGCCGGGGTCGGTGAAGACGGGGCCGGGGCGGCCGGCGGCGTCGTACCGGGTGAGCGCGCCGGGACCGGAGAGGTAGACCGTGCCGCCGTTGTCCACGGCCAGCCCGGTGGCCCGGCCGGCCTGCTCGGCCGCGGTGAAGAGCACTCGCGGCTCGTCCTCGTGCGGCAGGTGCCGCCAGACCGTGCCGGTGGCCGCGTCGAGCAGCTGGGTGGCACCGCCGCCGGTCCGGACGTCGGCGAGGTCCCAGTCCCCGGTCCAGACGTGCCGCAGGCTCAGCTCCGGCAGGCCGTAGACCAGCACCCGCCGGTGGAGCCGGTCGGCCAGGTACAGCTGCCGCCCGGTGATCGCGATGTTCACGACCCGGCCGAGCTCGGTCACGTCGCCGCGCGGTGGCGGTATGGCGCCGAGCACCGGCTCGAACCGCTGCGTCGCCGGGTCGAAGCGCCGGACCAGGGTGCCGCCGGGGTCGAGCAGGTAGCAGATCCCGTCCTCGGAGACCGCGAATCCGGTCGGCAGCACCAAGCCGCCCAGGCTGCCGTCCTCGGCCGCCAGCCCCAGCGGGCCGTCCGGGATCGTGGCCAGCCGCAGGTCCGGGCCGGCCACGACACCGTCGGCGCTCGCCGTCCGCCAGCCGGTGCGGGCGTCGAGCAGCCAGTGGGTGGGTCCTTGCGGTCGCACGCTACACCTCCTCGCGGGCGGTGCTGCCGGAGTCCGGCGTCACGTCCAACTGGTGGGTGCCGGAGCGGGTCAGACCGCCCGGCGGCAGGTCGATCGCCACCCGCGGGTCGTCGTGGACCCGGCCGTCGACGGTGATCTCCAGCGCGGTGACCGCGAGCACCCCGGGCACCGCCAGCAGCACCGCGTAGAGGCTGGTCGGCTGGAACTGGTCGGCGAAGTGCGCGGACCGGGTGCCGTCGGCGGCCCGGTGCAGCGGCGCCAGGAAGTCGCGCAGGGCCTGGTCGGCGAGCGCCGCGACCCCGTCGGCCGCCGCGTACGGGTCGATGGTCAGCGCCGCGTGCACCGAGACCGGCACGAACACCGGGCCGCTGACGTACAGTTCGGTGGCGATCAGCCGGTACTGGTCCAGGTAGCGGCAGACCGCGGCGATCAGCTCGCCGCTGGGCGCCGGCGGGTCGTCGTCGGTGTCCGCGACGACCACCACGGTGACCGCGCCGGCGACGTCCACCCCGGGGTGGTCCGGGTGCGCCAGCGGCAGGGCGATCGCGTCGGCCACCCCGCCGACCTGCCGGGCCAGCGACGCGTAGTCGGCCGCCGTGACCGCGCGGCCCTGGCGGCGCAGCAGCGCGGGCGCGTTCCGCTTGAGCTCGTCCAGCGGCTCCAGGTCGGTACCGCCGGCGGCCGCCCGGGAGTTGGTCACCGAGTCGACGCCGGGCAGCGCGGACAGCAGGGTGTCGATCCCCCCGGCCGGCACGTTGCCGGCCGCGCCGCCGCCGGAGCGGTAGGCGACGGCGACGATCTCGGCGTCGACCGCCGGGATCAGGCCCCGCACCCCGTTGCCGAAGGTCACGATCCCGGTGGCCGGGTCCAGCGTGTAGTGGCGGTCGTTCGGGCCCGACGCCAGGAAGTCCGAGACCTGCGTCCAGGTGGTGCGCGTCAGGTTCGCCGGGTCGCCGGTGTCCTCGCGCACCTCCAGGGTGACGCTGCGGTCCTGGACCGGCGGCTGGGCCAGCGGGAAGGTCTGGTCCGGGTGCGCCTCGCTGACCCCGAGCAGCTCGTCGCGCACCGTCGCCAGGTTGCGGGCGGTCGTGGTGTTCGCCGTGACGGCCTCGATGACGGGTTCCTGGCCCGCCGCGTAGCGGCCCGCCACGACCCGGACCCGCAGCCAGTACCTCGGGTCGTCGACGTCGGCGGCGCGCGCCGGCAGGATCAAGGCCGGCCCGGCGACGGTGACGTAGCCCTGCGCGGTGAACGCGGCGCTGCCGTCGCCGAGTACGTTGAGCCGGCTCCACTGGGTGGCGTCCGGCCGCGGTAGGTACTCCCAGACCAGGGTGACCGGCGGCAGCGGGGGTCGCACCGCCTGCCCGGCCCGCTGCGGCGCCCCGGCCGCCGCGGCCGCCGACAGCGTCACCAACAGCCGCATCTCCTGCGGGAACTGGCCCGGCTCGGTGGCCGCGTTCGGGGTGAACCCCAGGTACAGCGCGTTGTTGGGCTGCGGGATCCAGCCCAGCGGCCGGAACGGTGCACCCGGTGTCACCGTGGTGAAGACCTGGCCGTCGTCGACCACCAGGTCGGTCAGCTGGTAAGGGAGCAGCGCCAGCGCCTGGTCGGTCTCGAACACCAGCGGCAGCCCGGTCGGCCCGGTCGCCGACAGCTGCGACCGCGCCGGCACCACCACCCCGGTGGTCCGCGCCGTCGGGGTGAAGGTCACCTCGGCCACGGCCGGCGCGGCCGGGTCCTGCTGCAGACCGATCAGGTCCAGGAACTTGACGTAGGTCAGATCCGGCACCTGGTTCAGCTGGTACAGCGTGATCTCGGTGAGCCAGGCGAACAGTTCGACCAGCGTCACGCCCGGATCGCTGGGGTTGAAGTCGGTCCAGTCCGGTGTGAAGCGCAGGATCCGGCGCTGCGCCTCGGCCACCAGCTGGTCGTAGGTGCGGCTGTCCAGGTTGGGAACGTTCAGCGCCATCTCAGACCCCTGTGCCCTCGGAGAGGAAGAACGGGTAGACCAGGTTGTGCGCGGTGTTGGTCGCGCGGATGCGGTAGGCGATCCGGATCAGCAGCACGTTGGCCGCGTCGGGAGGGGCCTCGACCGTCACGTCCAGCACGTCGATCCGTGGCTCCCAGGTGACCAGCGCGTCGCGCACCCGCTGCGTGACCACGCCGTGCAGGGCGGTGGTGTTCGCCTGGAACACCAGGTCGTGGATGCCGCAGCCGAAGTCCGGCCGCATCCGGCGCTCGCCGGGCGCGGTGGCCAGGATCAGCCAGATGCTCTGCCGCACCTTCTCCGCGCCGGAGGTCGTGGGCAGCGCCTTGGTGAGGTCCGGCCGGACGGGGAACGCCAACCCGGTGCCGAGGAACGCGGGTTCGGCCATCGTCAGCCCCCGATCCGCACGACACGGGAGGCGCCCGCCGGCGCCACCACGACCGTGCCGACCGGCGCCGGCGCCGGGTCGTTGCAGGTGATCGCGGTGTCGCCGGCCCGGGCCGCCGGCCTCTTGTTGATCCGGACCGTTGAACTGCCGGTGCTGACCGAGCCCTTGTTGGTCGGCGGGTTGACGAACGTGCCGCCCTGCGGGACGTGCGGCGGGGTGTTCGTCGCCGTGCTGCCGACCGTCGCGGCCGGCTGCCCGTTGATCCGCACGTTCGGCGACAGCCCGCCGTCGATGACGCCGCTGAACGGATTCGGCAGCGCGACCGGTGGCCCGGACGGCGGCTGGATCAGGTGCGAGTCGACCGCCGTCACCCGGTCGCCCTGCTTCGCTGCGGGCTGGCCCATCACATCCCCCTAGTTGATGTCCACGCTGGAGCCGGTGATGGTCACGCCCTGGTCGCCGATGAGCGTCAGGGTGTCGGTGGCGTGCACCTGCACGGTCTTGCCGGTCAATTGGATGTTTCCGTCCGGCGCGTTGACCTCGACACTGCCGTGGGTGGCGGTGACGGTGACCTTCTGATTGGCGCTGTCCAGCACCACCGAGCGCTGGCCGTCCTTGTCGATCAGCTCGACCTTCTCGGCGCCCGGGGTGTCGTCGAAGCGGATGATGTGGCCGCTGCGCGAGGTGAGGGAGCGCCAGTTGTTCTGCGTCGGGTTCCCGTCGTCCGGCGGCGGCGGGCTCTGCTTGCTCCACGAGCCGCCGAGCACGTACGGCGCGCGCATGTCGCCCTGGAGGAACCCGACGACGACCTCGTCGCCGACCTCGGGCCGGAACATTGAGCCGCGGTTGGAGCCGGCCATCAGGGTGGCCTGCCCGGCCCAGTCGCTGACGACGCCGCCCAGCTCCGGGAACGCCACCTGGACCCGGCCCAGCCGGTCCGGGTCGTCCAGGGAGTGCACGACCCCGACCAGCAGGCCGTTGCGGGTCGATGTGCTGCTCATCGGATCGCCTTCCTCAGCCGTCCCGCCGGCAGGTGAACTGCGTGACGTAGCCGGAGTCGTCCAGGGTGTGGGTGGTGCCGGTCACGAAGTAGCGGCCGTTGAAGCGCGCGCCCAGGCCGTCGATGCTCATCCGGCGGCCGGCCCGCAGGTCCGGCAGGCCGACCGTCGAACCGGTGCCCGTGACCATCTCGTGCGCGATGTCCCGCAGCCGGTCGGCCGCGACCCGCTTGGCCTCGGCCTCGTCCGCGACCACCACGCTGGTGATGTCCTCGCGCTGGTTGAACGACGACTCGACGTCGGCGTCCTGCTGGCTCGGCGGCCGCTGCGCCGTCACCGTGATCATCTTTCCGGCGCTGCGGTTCCAGGCCCGCACGGTCACCTGGCCGACCTGGTTGGCGGTGGTCAGCGTGGGCTGGAACTGCACCAGCGACTTGCCCCAGGTCAGCTGGTAGGTGACCGGCTTCAGGTTCTCCGAGGGCTCGAAGTGCAGGGTGCTCTTGCCGGTGCGCTGGTCCTCCTCGACCCAGAGGTCGTAGCCGATCCGCCGGGCCCGCTCCATCAGGAACACGATGTCGTACTGGTTGTCCTGGACGAGGTACGGATACGGGCGCTCGTTGTCGGGCTGGGTGTGGACCGGCACCCCGAGCCGGGCGGCCACCTGGCGGGCGATCTGGCTGTCCGTCTTGTTCAGGTAGGCGAACGTCTCCTGCTTCTTGCGGAACCGGTGCAGCACGTTCAGCGCGCTGACGGTGAGCGTCGGCGCGCCGTCCGACGGGAAGTTCGGCTGGAGCGAGGTGATCTCCCCGGTGATCAGGCGCCGCAGCGGGTCCTTGCCCCGGTAGCCCATCCACAGCTCCAACTGCTTGCCGGGCAGGAACGTGGACCCGTCGCTGTACTTGAAGGCCCGGGTCCTGGCGTCCCAGTTGTTGACGGTCAGTTGGAAGCTGTCGATCGTCGTGATGTCGTCGGTGTAGCTGACGCTGATCACGTCGTGCAGCACCTCGTCCGGCAGCCGGCTGCCCTGGCCCGGCGGGGTGACCTCGAACGCCGGCACGTAGAAGTCCTGGCCGGGGTAGATCGGCTTCGCCGCCGGGTCGTTGCCCGGGTCGGTGGTCGGCAGGGGGGTGCTCACCGCGCACCTCCGCCCGGGGCCAGCGGCGGGATCTCCAGCGCGGTGCCGGGGCGCGGCCGGCGCGGATCGGCGATCCGGTTGCGGTCGGCCAGCACCCGCCAGGCCCCCGGATCGCCGTACTCGGCGGCGGCGATGTCGGAGAGCGTGTCGCCGCGCCGCACCACGTACACCTTGGTGCGGTCCGGGGACTCCAGCTTCAGCTCCCTGAGCTGCTCCTCCAGCGTCTTGTACTCGCGCAGCGTCAGCGACACCGTGGCGCGCAGCGGCACCCCGGTCGGGCTGAACAGGGTGAACTTCTGCTGCACCTGCTCGGCGATCGCCTTGAAGGACAGCGAGGTGCCCCAGGTGACCAGGAACCGCGGCGGGGCGTGTGTCGCCGGCTGGATCTTCACCAGCTGGTACACCTGCCTGGTCAGGGTCGTGACGTCGACGGCGTCCTCGTCCATCCCGCTGTCGGTGGTGTCGAAGAGCAGGTCCAGGGTGAGGCGCTCGTCCTGGCCCCGGACGAACTGGAGCACCGGCGAGTCGACGCCGGGGATCCCGATCTCGGCGATCTGCGCCGCCTTGGTCAGGGTGTACTCGGTCGGGTTGAACTCGACGTCGAAGTGGTCCAGCAGGCCCTTGCCGCTGTCCACCGCATCCTTGTCGAGGATCTCGATCCGCAGCTTCGTCAGCGCCATCGGGTCACCCCTCGATCGGGCTCGGCGGGACCACCGAGCGGCGCAGGCGGGTGGCCTCGGCATGCGCCTCGGCCTGCTGCTCGGCGCGCGCCAGCCGGGCCGCGACCAGCTCCACCAGCCGCGTCAACTGCTCCTCGGTGAACGGCAGTTCACCGGAGGTCACATGCACCTTGCTGGTGAGGTCGTCGATGTGGATCGGCACGGTGCGGCTCACCCCATCCTCTTCAGGCCCTCGTGGACCAGTTCGAGCGTCTCGATGGCGACCTGGTTCTGGGTCGCGTTCAGCGACGGGCCGACCCACTTGACCGGGTAGACCCGGTGCAGGCCCCACTGCGCCACCGGGGTGTCGCCCGCCTGGTCGTAGACCAGCACCACCACGTCCCAGCGGGTCACCCGGCCGCTCACCACGTCGTCGTGCCAGTCCCACAGGATCCGGTCGGCGAGGCCGCGCTTGAGCGAGAGGTTGGTCTGCTTGGTGCGCACCGGGAGCTTGTGCACCACGTCGTTCACCCCGCCCTCGGGGTAGTCGAAGACCTCGGTCTCCAACTGCAGGCCGCCGACCTCGCTGAAGCCGCCGATCGGCTGCCCGTTGCGCAGCACCGTGAAGCGGAACCCGGGGAACGGGTCGGTCCGTCGGGCCAGTTCAGGCATGGCCGCCTCCTGACTCGTCGCGCGTGTCGACCACCGACACCCCGGTCGGGGTGCGGACCACCCGGATCACCACGAACTCGGCCGGCGGCGGCGGATTCAGGGTGATCAGGCAGGTGAGCTTGCCGACCGCCACATCGGACGGCGGGTTCACCGAGGCGTCGCAGACCACGGTGTAGGCGTCGTCCGCGGTGGCGCCGTTGAGCATGCCGCGCCGCCAGACCTGGTCCAGGAAACCCCGCACCAGGCTGGTGATCTGCGCCCACAGCACCGTGCCGTTCGGCTCGAACACCGTCCACGCCGTATCGGCGGCGATCTGTGCCTCCAACGCGGACACCAGCCGCCGCACGTTCAGGAAGCGCCACTCGGGCAGGCTGACCGTCAAGGTCCGGTCGCCGAGGACGCGGACCCCGCGCTGCACCCGGATCGCGTTGACGTTGCCGTCGTTGAGGTCGCCGTGCGCCAGGTCGTCGACCGCGAACACGGTGTCCACCGGGAGCTCGATCACCTCGCCGGCCGGCGGCTTGTGCACGCCCACGGTGGTGTCGACGCGGGCGCAGACCCCGGCGAGGTGACCGCTCGGCGGGACGGCGGTGACGTCGGCGTCACTGCCGTCCAGCGGGTCGGTGACCAGCAGCCACGGGTAGTAGAGCGCGCCGAAGTCCGAGTCGAAGCGGGCGCGCCAGGCCAGCGCGTCCGCCGGGCTGGTCAGCGGGTCCTGCGGAGAGTCGAGCAGCGCCACCCGGTTGTGGTGGCGCTCGCAGTGCGCGACGATCGCCTGCTGGAGATCGGCGATCTGCTGCGCCGTGAACTGCGGCCGAGCGGTCGGCACCGGCCGCGGCGGAGGCGGCGGCGGGGCCGGGGTGTCCGCCCCGGCGCACAGGTCGCCGCACTGCGGCGGGGGCGGCGGCGCCTGACGGAGCACCGGGACCGGCCGGGCCCACAGGTCCGGCGCGACCACCATGGCGACCTCGTCGATCACGTCCAGCGTGGCCAGGCCCCAGGCGTGGTCATGGCCCTCGAAGTGCTCGGGGAGCAGGCTGTCCACGCCGTCGGCACCACCGGACGGCGTCAGCCATCCGGCCGCGGCCGGCATGCCCGACCAGTCGGAGACCGTCACCAGCCGGGACCCGGTGGCGGGGTCGTTGAGCAGCGTCAGCGGGTCCCGGCCCGGGGTGCCGAGGTTGCGCCAGACCTCGGTGGCGGGTCCGTAGGACAGGGACAGCGTGAACGCCCCGGCCCCCGCCTCCTGCACCCGGTACCGCACTTGCTCGCCCCAGCTGCCGGGGCTGCCGGCGGCCAGGGTGAGCGCCGGCTTCCCCGCGGCGTCGAGCAGCTGCGCCGTCGCGGCCCTGGCCTGGTCCGGATCGGCGACCCGGACCACCCAGCACGTCGTCCCGCCGTTGGCGTAGAAACCCTCGACCGCGTACGCGAGGTACGCGGTGGGCAGGTGGTCGCCGAACACGCCCCGGAACTGGTCCCAGCCGTCCACCCGCACCGGGCGGTGCAGCGGGCCGCGTTGGGCGACACCGATGAAGCCGGCGATGTCGGTCCGCAGCGGAGTGCGCGCCTGCGAGGCGGCGTCCAGCCACTCCAGCCGCACCCCGGGGGTGCGGTAGGAGCTCAGCGAGGATGTGCGCGGCAGCGCACCTGAACCGGTCACGAGGTCGGCTTCTCCAGTTCGAGGCCTTCGACGGCCAGCACCAGCTCCTCGACGGCGACCTCGTTGGTCTTCGCGTTGAAGGCCGGCGCCGAGTACTTCTTCGGCCAGGCGTTGGTGAACTTCCAGCGCAGCGCGTCCCGGCCGGCCTCGTCGCGGAGCACCAGGTGCCCGCCGCGGCGCACCACCGAGCCGTCCATCGCGGTCTTGCGCCACAGCCACAGGTCCTGGCTGGTGGTGAAACCGCGCTTGAGGGTGATGTCACCGAACTTCTTCAGCCCGGGGATCTTGATGACGGTGATGTCCATCGTGCCCTCGCGGTACTCGATGACGTCCTGCTCGGAGTTCGCCCCCGTGCACTCCGAGAAGCCGTGCACCCCGGTCAGCCCGTCGATGTCCAGGGTGAAGTTGAAGGCGGCGTACGGGTCCAGCCGCGCACCGGTGTTGGCCATTCGTCAATCCCCTTACTGGGTCGCTTCGGAGGTGAACTGCGAGAACCGCAGGATCACGAACTCGGCGGGCCGCACCGCCGCCAGGCCGATCAGGCAGACCAGCCGGCCGTTGAGGATGTCGTCGGTGGACATCGTGGTGCGGTCGCAGCGCACGAAGAACGCCTCCTCCTTCGTGGTGCCCATCAGCGCGCCGCTGCGCCAGACGTTCTCCAGGAACGTGTCGAGGGTGCGCCGCACCTTGGCCCAGGTCGGCTCGGCGTTCGGCTCGAACACGAGCCACTGCAGGCCGCGGTCCACGGACTTCTCGACGAAGATGAACAGCCGGCGGACGTTCACGTACGTCCACTCCGGGTCGCTGGACGTGGTCCGCGCGCCCCACAGCCGGATCCCGTTGCCTGCGGGCCGGAAGTCGCGGAAGCAGTTGACGCCGGCCGGGTTCAGCTCGTCCTGCATGCCCTTGGTGACCGGGTACTCCAGCGGGCCCTCGGTCGGGCTGATGTCCGCGTTGAGGATGCCGGCCACCTGGTAGTTGGCGGGGGCCTTGTGCACGCCGCGGGTGATGTCGTTGTTGGCGTAGATGCCGGCGACGAAGCCGCTCGGCGGCACCAGCGCCGTGGTCCGGCTCACCGGGTCGATGACCCGCAGGTGCGGGAAGTAGATCGCCGAGTAGTCGGAGCGGCGGGTCACGTAGGTGTTCGGGTTGTTGGCGATGTTCCCCGCGCCCGGCGGGATGTCGAGCACCGCGACCCGGTCGCGCAGCTGCTCGCACTGGTCGACGACCGCGTTCATCAGGTCGTTCTGGTCGGCCGCCGCCAGCGTCGCGTTCACCGCGTCCGGTACGGCCAGGATGGCGATGTCGTCGATGACGGCCAGCGCGGCCAGGCCGGTGAGCTGGTTCGGCGGCTGGCTCGGGTCGCCCTTGAAGGCGGCCGAGGTCAGCGTCGCGGAGCCGTCGTCGCCGCCGGCCAGGGGAGTGGCGGCCACCGCTGCCGGCGCGGCCGGGGCGACCCCGGCCGGGAAGGCCAGCTGTACCAGCTGCGAGCCGGCGTTCACCACGGAGGCGGCGTAGCGGGAGTCCTTCGGGTCGGCGCTGAGCTGGTCGAAGTCCTCGGTCTGCGTCTGGTACGTGACGGTCAGTCGGAACCGGTTGGCGTCCCGGACCGACACCGCCACCTGGACGTGCACGTCGTTGCCCCAGGCCCCGGGGCCCAGCGCGGTGATGGTCGGCGCGCCGTCGGCGGTCAGCGTCAGGCTCGCGGTCTTCGCGTCCGACCGGACCACCCGGGCCACGAACACCCGCTGGCCGCCGTTGGCGAAGAAGCCCTGGACCGACCAGGGCAGCGCGGACACCGACGGCTCGATCAGGCCGCCGTACCAGCGCGCGTACTCGGGCCACGAGGTGATCAGCATCGGCTGGGTCGGACCCCGCTGGGTGAGCCCGACGAACCCCGCTGTGCTCGTGCTCACCCCCTGGATGGGCACGACGTCGCCGCGGACCTCCTCGACATAGGTGCCGGGGCTGAGGTACTCAGGCATCGGTACTCCTCTGGGCTGTGATCGCGGGTTCTGCTCGTGTCGGTGTCGTATTCGGCGTCGGTGTCGTATTCGGTGTCGGTGTCGGTGTCGGCGTCGGACCAGGGCGGGGGAGCCGCAGGTCGGGGACGGCCGTGGTGGTCCTCGGGACCACCTGCACGCCCGGGACGGACAGCGAACGCCCGTCCGGCACGGTCGCCTTGACGGTCACGGTCGTCGCGGCCTGCGTCGGCGCGAAGTAGTAGGCCCACACGCCGTCGCTCCGCACGCCGGCCCGTCCGGGCTGCCCCGTGATCTCGACCACTGCCGCCGTGGGGTCGACGCCGGGGGCGACGATCCGGCCGCGCAGCGCGGTCTGCGGCAGCGCCGCCTCGCCGCCGGGTGTGACGGCGACGCCGGTCACGACCGCCGGCCCGGCCCCGGGCGCGGTGATGGTGACGTCGACGGCACCGGCGGCCGGCACCCCGTCGGCGAACACCAGCACCCACTGGCCGTCGGCGTCGGTGCGGTACGGCGTCGCGCCGGGCGCGGACACGTTCGCGTCGGCGACGCCCGAGCCGTCCGGGGCCAGCACCTCGCCGCGCAGCAGCGCCAGCGCCGCCGACGTCGGGCCGCCGACCTCGATCGACGGTGCGGTGGCCGCGACCGGGAACGGATAGCTGTAGCCGGCCGCCAGCACCATCTCGTACGGCTCCGGCTGGCCGACCGTCGCCGGCAGGGACACGCCGTCGAAGTCGGCGACCTGATAGCGGTCGGAACGAACCCGCAACAGGTACGGCCCGGCCCCGAACGGCTCGACGTGCCGACTGCCGTCCGGCTGCTGCACCACCCCGAAGCTGACCGCGTAGCCGCTGTCGCTCGTGGCCAGCACCAGCTCCGGCGGGTCCGTGAACGTCCGCTCAGCCCCGGGGGTGCGGTCGGCGACCAGGAACAGCCGCACCCGCCCGAGCGGCCGGGGGCGCGCGCCGTCCAGCCCACGCTGCGCCGCGAAGCCGTCGACGATGTCGAAGACCCGGGTCGCGGTCAGGCTGCGGTGATCGTATGTGGTCATGACGCTGACGCCGACTCAGCCGTTGGCGCATCCACCAGCGGCGCGAGGCCGGTGGTGATGTCCAGGATCGGGGCGCTCTCGTCCAGCTGGGTGCTGTCGATCCGGATCGAGCGCACGAGATAGCACACTGACAGCCGGTACGGCTCCTGCAACGCCTCCCAGATCCGGGTGACCTCCTCCAGCGGCAGGCGGCACAGGATGAGCCGGATCTCGTCCACCACGTCGTTCAGCGGGTCGCGAACGTAGATGCTGGCATTGTCGTGCAGGACCTGCATCGTTTTGCCGAGCAGCAGCTGGTCGTTCTCGCCGGAGCTGGTGAACGGCGTGATCAGGTAGAGCAGGTCCAGGGCCAGTGGCGAGCCGCGCCGGATCCGGCGGTCCGGCTCGGTCTGCGGCGGCAGGTTCTTCAGGAACTCGTTCTCCGTGATCCGGTACAGCCACAGGGACAACCGGTGCGACGGGTCCTGCGCCGTTTCGGTCGGGTTGCTGAAAACGATGCCCGCTTCGCCGCCGACCAGCGGCCCCACGGTGAGGTCCGCGTCGTAGGCGACGGCGAGGATGCGCCGGACCGCGCGGCTCACCGTGTTGATCGCGAGGTAGCCGCTCACCGGTCGGCCTCCGACTCGATGGCCCCGGACGGTATCGCCGCCGACCGGATCGCCGCCGCCAGAGTGCTCGGCCCGAGCGCGCCCAGCTCGGCGCGGTGCGGGCGCAGCCGCCACAGCGTCCCGTAGTCGCCGTCCCCGTGGATGGTGATCACCAGGTTGGGGTGCTCCGCGCCGAAGAACTCAGGATGCTCGGCCAGCAGTGAGTCGTCGTCCAGGCGCCACACCACGACGTCGGGCCGCAGCAGGCGCAGCCGGCGTTGGAACTCGCCGGTCGGCGCGATCGGCAGGTCGTCGATGAGTTCCACGTCGGGCAGCGCGGACAACAGCTCACAGAGCACTCCGCTCAACACCCCCGTGCCGGCTGACAACGCGACGCGCAACCGCTGTGGCATCCGCCCTCCTCAGGTCGACTGAAAGCAGCTCGTCCTGCCTTCAAGTCAGCCAGGGAGGGCCGGGGCGGAACAATGAACAATCGGATCTGATCGCGACTCAGGAGATCCGGTTCCCGATCTGGGCCCGGTGATCCGTCACGGGCCGGGGATCCGGATCCTCTGAACCTCCGAAACCCGTCTATGGCATGGCGGTCTACGGTGCCTGAGAGCAAGCCGCCGGCCGCCGGTCCGGGGGATCCGGTCCGGCGGCCGGTTGGCCCTCGCCGTCACGCCCAGGAGTGGGTGAACGCCGCCACCTCGCTGCGCCGCCGCACGTTCAGCTTCTCCAGGATGTTGTGCACATGGTTCTTCACCGTGCACAGTTCGATGCCCAGCCGCCGCGCGATCTCCTGGTTCGCCAGCCCGAGTGCGATCAGGTCGACGATCTGCCGCTCCCGCTCCGTCAGCCGGGCCGGCGGCCGCTCCGGCGCGGCCCGGTCCGACAGCAGGGCGACCTGCCGGAACAGGCTGGCCGCGATGTGCGGCGCACACACCGCCTCGCCTTTGGCGACGTGCCGCAGCGTCGTCACGAGATCGTGCACCGACCCCTCGCGCGGCACGTACCCCACGACCCCCGCCTTCGCGCAGGCCAGCACGTGTCCCTCGGTCTCCGGCACCGCCAGCGCCACCACTCTCGTCGGCGGCGTGCCGTGCGCCAACACCCGCACCGTCTCCAGACTGTCCGCGAGCGACATGTCGAGCAGCACGATGTGGGGCCGGAACACCCCGACCCGGGCCACCCCATCGCGCCCGTCCTCCGCGGTGTCGACCTCCGCCACGTCCGGCAGCCGGCCCAGGATTTCGGCCAGCCCCTCCCGGTACAGCCGGATCCCCGCGATCACGAAGATGCGCAGCGGCGAGGCTGCCGCGGGCATATTCATGGCCTGTGCGCGCATATGCGTCCCCCTATGCGTCCCCCTGCGCATCCCCCAGGATTGCGCAATCCTGAACCACTGTCGGATATTACTGCAGATCATGATGAGTGACAGGGAATTTGCATAAAAAGGGTTCAGTAAAGACTTCTGTGGCGGATGGGGTGATCTTCTGGTCCTATTTTTCTGGCTGCCGGAAATATTCTCCGATGGTCGGGCAGGGCGCACCGGTTAGCGGCGGACGTCGGGGAAGAGCTCCTCGTCCGGGGCGCATGCCGTCCTGTCATGCTTCCAGCCGGAGGCGCCGGCCATCCCCCTCCGGACCTGGTGGGGCTCCGGGTGGGCCTCGGAAGCTTCGTAGGGATTTGTGAAGATCACACCATCGTTGCACGGAAGATCTGCGCACAAATCACAAGGTGGAACTTCGGTGCGACCTGTTCGCGTTCCAGATCCACGGCAAGGATCTCGAAGCGCCGGCGGCGATGGAGCGGGTGGCGGCGAGGCGGCGCAGGTCCTGGTGGTGGGACGGATGCCGGTCTCGAATGCTGACTTTTGCTGACCCCGGATGGTCGGTCAAGCCCACGGTTTGGGTGGAACCGAAGGTCGCGGGGTATGTCCCACCTGCGTTTCCGCAGGTGGGACACCATGCAACCCGGACTACTGCACGACATTGATGAGGACGGCCATCAGCGTCGAGGACGCCGAGGCGGGCCAGGAGGCCGGCGTGCTGGTGGGCGAGGGTGCTGTTGCGGAGCTGGACATCGGCCCGGAAGCGCAGGACCCGGCGGGCCGGCTACTGGTCGGTGATGTCGAGGACCTGGGTGTCGTAGTCGGGATCGGCGAGCGCGATCCGCCCGCCGGGCCGGATCACCCTCAGCATCTCGGCGAGGACCTGCTCCGGCTCGGTGACGTGTTGCAGGACGATCGAGAGGTGCGTCGCACAGCCGCAGGCTGGTGGAGGATTCCGGGTCGCGGTGGTCGGCGTACCCCAGCATCCGCGGCTCCTCTGCCCCCAGGATCCTGACGGCGTCGGCCAGTTCGGCCGCGCGGTGGGTACCGGGGGCCCAGGTGGCGGTCACCACCGCGGTGCGCGCTCCCGACGCGGCGTGCTGGGCGAGGACGCCGCCGGCGACGAGTGACTCGTCGTCCGGGTGTCCGAACACGGCGAGCAGGCTGGGAAGTTGTGGCATGGCTACCTCCTTGGGCAACTGGGTGTGTCGGTTGCTGGTGGGCCGGGCGCGCTGATGCGGACGGGTCACAGGACGGGAGGGCGTCCGGCTGCGGTGAGGCGCAGCACGGTGCGCCAGCTCATCGGCCGCCGGTCCTGGTCGTGGCGGCCGGCCCAGCCTTCGCGAAAGCCCTGCCAGGACTCGCGGGCGCCGCCGCCGCGGACGGCCCGCACCGTGGTGGCGGCGGTCCACACCAGCAGGTACGGGGGGATCAGCGGCGCGGGGAGGTTGCGGTAGGCCACCCACACGCGGTTGCGGGCGGAGAGCCGATGGAACAGGGCGTGCCGGGACGGGCTACTGAGAGGGTGGTGCATCCGGATCCCGGCCGCGTACCAGCCGGTGTACCCCCGGTCCCACATCCGCCAGCTGAGGTCGAACCCCTCGTGATAGAGGAACAGGCGCTCGTTCCAGCCGCCGACCTGCTCGAAGACGGCGCGGCGGACGAGGACCACGCCCTCGGTCATGGACGTGATCGTGCCGGGGCGCCCGGGGTCGCCGACGCGCAGCCGGGGCACCCAGCGCCGCGGGGTGGTGGTGTCGTCCGGGCCGGTCAGGCGCGGTTGCACGTAGGCGGCTTCGGGGTGCTTCTCCGCCTCGGCGACGAGCCGGGCGAGGATGTCCGGATGGGGGAAGGAGGCGTCGTTGTCCAGGAAGAACAGGTAGTCGGCCGGCGGGCCGAGCTCGGCGAGGGCGCGGGCTCCCTCGTTGCGGCCGCCGGGGATGCCGAGGTTCGCGGCCAGGACGACGGTGCGCGCGCCCGGTGGGACGACGTCCGGTGTGCAGCCGTTGCCGACGACGCAGATCCGCACGTCGACGCCGCGCTGGGCGAGGAGCGTGGCCTGCGAGGCATGCTCCTCCTCCGGGCGGTCGTTCATGGTCAGCAGGACGACGTCGACGATCGGGTGCGGCACCTGGTTCTCCTTGCCTGCGGGGTTCGTGCCGGTGAGCGGCGGCGTGGGGCGCTGGTCGCCGGTCATCCGGTGGTCCGCGCGACGGGCTCGGCGGTTGTCGGGGACAGGGGAGCGTCGGATCCGGGCCATCGGTACACCAACCGGTTGAGCCGCTTGTCCAGGACGTGGCCGGCCGGGAGGTCGCCGTCCGGGGTCGTGGCGGGGTGGACGGTCAGTTGGGGGTAGCCGTGGCCGCGCACGTGCTGATCCCAGAGATGGACGGCGCCGGCCAGCTGCTCGGCCAGGGCCAGGCCGCGCTCGCCGAAGGCATGGACGACGAACTCTGCCCGGCGCTCGGCCGGGGTCTCGCCGTCCCGCACCCAGACGTAGGTGAGGTAGGCCAGGCAGCCGTCGCCGAGCAGGGCGGCCGCGTTGTCGCTGCGGGCGAAGGCGGCGATCCCGGTGTCCTTGTCCCGGTCGCCGGCGAGGCGACAGAAGCCGGGCACCGTGGTGGCCAGGTAGAGCTGCAGCGTCTCGAACGACTCCCCACCGGCAACGGTCACGCCGGTGCGCACCTCGTGCCGCGGGCCGCGCAGCGCCTCCTCGAGCCCTGCGGTGTCGCCGACCGGGCCGTCCTCGAAGCGCAGCCGCAGCTCACCGCCGGCCAGGTCGACGACCGGGGTGGTGTGGCCGTTCTGGCCGAGGTCGCGGACGAACCCGCAGTACGTCCAGCCCGTCGCGTGCAGCACGTCACCGCGGCGCTCGAAGGCGATCGCCCGGGTGTAGCCGTGAACCTCCATTGGGACTACGAGCGTTGCCCCTTCGGTGAGTTGCTGCCGCCAGGCGGGGGCGATGTCCCAGACGTTGTGGGTGATCACGCATCCGTCGAACCCGCCGCGGGGCACGTGCCGCGCGGGTGCGCCGAGCGCTCCGTCGCCCTGCAGGGCCAGGACGCGACCGCTGCCGGCCTCCGCGGGGAACCGCCGGGTGCGGTGCACGACGTACGGGTCGATGTCGACGGTGACCACCCGCCCGCCCTCGCCGACGACGTGCGCGATCAACTCCGCGTTGTAGCCGCCGGATCCGACCTCCAGCACGCCCGCGCCGGGCTCCAGCCGGAGCTTCTCGATCATGTCGGCCTGCAGCCACGCCGCGGACACCGAGCTGGTCGCCCGCCCGCTCTCGTCCCAGCGGGTGACGACGACCTGCTCGTCGTCGTAGGCGGTCGCGAGGTCCTTCTCCGGCGCGAACCGGTGGCGGGGCACCGTGCACAGTGCACTCTGGACGGGAGCGGACGGCGCCCAGCCGGCCGCGATGACGGCGTCGGCCATCTGCCGGCGCAGCCGGACCGCCTCGCCGGGCTCCCCGGGCACGGGCGGCTGGTCGGTAGCGGTCGGGTAGGCGTGGATCGCCGGCAGGCCGGGGATGACGCCGGGCCAGATCGCGTTCAGGGCCTGCGCGGCCGGGGCGAACACATCGCCGAGGCAGGCCAGGGCGTGGAGATCGTGCCACTCCCACCGGTCGAAGAGCCGCTTCTCCGGGTTCGCCAGGGTCCCGGTCCAGGCGCTGATGCGGATGACAGCGGTCAGCCGGGGAACGCCGTGGCTGTCATCGGTGAGCATGGTCACCGCGGAGGCGTCGGCGGTGCCGGCGGTCAGGCCGGTCTCCTCGGCAAGTTCCCGAACCGCCGTCTCCTCGAAGCTCTCCGAGCCGCTGGTCTTTCCGGCGGGCAGTTCCCACATGTTCTGGCGGGAGCGGCCCAGCAGGACCCGGCCGGCATCGTCGGTGACGACCACCACGGCTCCGGTGAGGGCGTGCCCGGTGGGCGGGCCCTTCTCGATGGCCTTGGTGTCGGTGTGGCACGGGCCGCGCAGGACGAGGACCGCCAGGTCGTCCGCCGCCAACCGCTGTGCCTTCTCCCACCCCGCGGTGAGCAGGCTGATCTCGTCCTCGTCGAGGGCGATGGCCCGCCTGGTGGCCGGGGTGTGCTCGACCGTGGGTGTGATCACCACGAGCCCGCCGCCGGGCCGCAGCCGTTCTCCGAGGGCGTGCAGGACCCGAGTGCGGTCGCCTAGAAAGGGGTACATCAGGCGCAAGGCGATGAGGTCGTAGCCGTCCTCGCTCAGCTGTGCCGGGTCGTCGCGCTCGATGTCCAGCCGCAGCCACCGCACCCCTTCCACGTGGCCGCGCTCGACCCGGGCCCGCTCCACCGCACTGGCGGCGAAGTCCACGGCATCCACCGCGTAGCCGAGGCCCACGAGATGGGCGGCCAACTCCCCAGTGCCGCAGCCGACATCGAGCGCCCGCCCACCGCCCTCCGGCGCGCGGGCGTGCTCTGCGAGGAGCGCCCGCTCGCTGTCACCCAGAGGACGAAACTTCCGGCCGTCAGCGTAGTGCTGCTCCCAGTCCTCAAGGACGTACGCCACGTGCTGCTCCTGTGGTCGGTTGGTGGTGCGAGTGGGTCACTGGCGATTGGCGGCGCGCAGCTGAGCCAGGGGGACTCGGAGGCACCCGCTGGCGGTGCGGTGGTAGCGGGCCGGGGTCACCAGCCCACCCGGATCAGGTCGAGGACTTCGGAGGTGGGGCGCACGTCGGCGAAGGACCGGTAGAGGGTGCGCAAGGCGGCGTTGTGGACCTCGTCGCTGCCGGCGGCCGTGCCGTCGGCCACGACAACCACCCGCAGGCCCAGGGTGGAAGCGTCGCGTGCCGACCCGGCCACGCACACGTCGGTCACGACCCCGCACACCACCACGGTGTCGATGCCGCGCTCGGCCAGTAGGCCGGGCAGCGGGCAGAAGCCGGGGAAGAAGGCGCTGGAGACGGCCTTTTCCACCAGCAGGTCGCGGCCTTCGTCCACGGTGAACTGCGGCCACAGGCGCCCGGCGAGCGGGCCACTGCCGCCGGAGGTCCGGTACAGCTCCGCGACGCGGGGGCCGTAGAACTCCTCGCGGGCTGTTCTCGGCCCACCAGGTCCCGGCAGGACCCAGGCCACAAGGCCCCCGGCCTCCCGCAGAGCGCTCGCCAGGTCCTGGATCTGGGGGATCACCCCGCGCGCGTACGGCCCGTCGAAGAACGGCACCATGTCGATCACCACCAGTGCGGTGCGGACCGGGTCGAGCCGGGTGTAGGCGTGCCGGCGGCCCCGGCGCGCTTCCTGGCGGGCGTACTCGCGCTCCGGGATCGACCAGGCGTGCAGCAGGGCGGGGGCGTCGCCCGGTGGCGGGGTGCTCATGCGCGCCCCGGAGTGTGGAGGGTGTTGGCGGCCATCAGGACCGACACGGCGGCCCCGGAGAGCAGGAGCTTGCCGTCCATCGCGGCGGCGACGGCCTCCTGGAGCGGCCACCACTCCACGGTCATGCCGGTCTCGGTGCTGGTCAGTTCCTGCTCACCGACCGTCAGGTTCCGGGCGATGAACATGTGCAGGCGTGCGGTGCACTTGGTCATCAGGGCGATCTCGCCGAGCTTGCTCCAGTTGGCGGCGGTGATGCCGGCCTCCTCCTTGAGCTCGCGGCGGGCCGCGTCCAGTGGTTCCTCGCCCGGGTCGAGGCTGCCACCGGGCGAAGCGAGCGGGTTCGCCGATTTCTGGGCGGGGAGTCGCAGGAACTCACGCGTCAGTGGTCCGGCGACGGCTTTAAGTATGCCGGGTTCGCGGTCGACCGGGACTGGAAAGCGACGGTTACAAGAGGAGTCACCTGGCGCTGACTTGGGAGTCACATTCGGCTTCACCAAAGCGCGGTGCCGGGTGCGCCCCACGGGCTGCCGGGGTCGGGCTGGCGAAGCAGGCTGAATCGTCGGCACGGCTAGGGTTGCGGACATGGCTGTCATGGATGGCCGCAACGATTCCAAGGGTTGGCTCGTCATGTGGCTTGAGCCACTGGGTGAGGATCGATGGCTCAGGCCGGACGAGACGTTCCGGGTTCGATCCGACTACAACGGCGATGAGCTGGCCTTCTCCATAACCTTCTGGGTGGATGACAACGACCGGTCGGCGGGGATCGAGAACGTCGCCGTTCGGATCGAGAACGGTGACTGCTACGCGGAAGTCGTCGACAGGGCGGGCAACCTCATCGAGTGCGGCCACCAGAGGCCTGCGGAAGTCGACAGGCGACGGCAGGCCGCGCTCGAAGGGGCGCAAAAGCGCGCGGCAGCGCGGAAAGCGGTGGGAGAGACGGTCTGATGAATGGGCCGTCGCAGACACCGATCAGGGCCAGGTCCTCCTCCGCGACGCGGACGCTGGTCGCCTTCAGCAACTTCCGCTCTGCTGCCCCTGCGGAACGGATACGCCGAGAGCCATCCGCTGGGTTGTCACCGGCGACGGGTTCCAGACCGGACCGTCTTCGAGTACATCGTGCTCGCGCTGGTCCACGGCTCCGGCTACGCATGGATCGCTGGCGCCGGATGCTCCGACCGGACCATCCGGCGCCGCGTCAAGCAGTGGGCTGAACTGGGGATATCCGAGAAGGTCCACGCCCTTGCACTCGAGGCCTACGACCGCATGATCGGCCTCGGGCTGAGCGAGATCTCGGTGGACGGCTGCATCACCAAGGCCCCGTCCGGTGGGGACAAGGCCGGGCGCTCCCGGGTGGACCGGGGCAGGCAGGGGCTGAAACGCTCCGTCGCGTCCGATGCCTGTGGTGTCCCGCTCGGGATCGTCTCCGACGGGGCCGACCGGCACGATTCACCCCTGCTCGGCCCCACTCTGGACGCGGCACAGGCACAGGTCGGCGCGATGCCGGAGACCCTCAATGTCAACCTCGACCGCGGCTACGACAGCGCCAAGTCCCGTCTGCTGATAGCCGGGTTGGGCTTCACTGCCGAGATCGCACGCAAGGGCGTGCCCGCCCCGATCCAAGCCGGATAACGCTGGGTGGTAGAGCGCACCCACTCGTGGATGAACGGCTACGGAAAGCTCCGTCGCTGTACCGAGAGGAGCGGCGAGGTCGTGGACTTCTACCTCTACCTCGCCGCCACTCTCGTCACGCTCCGCATGCTCATCCGACGCTCGACGAGCCGCTACCGCTGGGACGGCCGCCCCACCACCCGACGCCTCAAGTGATCCATTTGCCGGTCGGTCTTAGTCCCAGTCCTGCAGCTGCTGGAGCAGGTCGGCGTCGCCCTCCATCCGCAGCGAGCCGGCCGGGATGCGCATGTACATGAGCAGGGCCATCTCGCTCGCCGTGCCGTAGATGGCGGCGGTGGGCTTGCTCTCGGCGGCCTCCGCCGCGGTGAGGCGGGTGAAGCGGGAACCGGCGGCGTCCACCGTCTGGCGCCAGGAGCCAGCCTCGGCTGCGTGGTAGTCCATGGTGGCGGGCTCGCCCGGCCACGGGACCGTGACGGTGCAGACGGTGGCGAGGAACTCCTCGATGGCGTCGACCGCCTCGGTCGTCGGCAGCTCCTGCGGGGCACCGGAGGCCAGTTGGGCGTCGTAGGTGTGGATCAGCGACTCCGGGACGCGGCGGCGGGCCACGGCGGCCACCGTGTGCGGCGAGGCCAGCGGCTCCCACCAGGCCCAGCAGCCCCGGTCCGGGCCGGCCTCGCGCAGAGCAGTAAGCAGCTGCTCCGTCGAGTCGGCCAGCCAGGTTATGAGGGCCTCGCGCTCCCTGGGCGCCGCCCGCCCGTCCTTGCTCGGCCGCTCGTCGCCCGGCGCGGTGTTCAGCACGATGTAGGCCCAGAAGCGGTCCCCCTCACTGAGGTGGTTCGCCAGGTCGTACAGCGTCCAGCCCGGGCAGGACGGGACGTCGGCATCGAGGCTGGGGGCCGCGGCGACGGCGGCGCGGAACGCGGCGGACCGCTCGTCAATCATCTGCAGCAGGGTGGGGAAGTAGAGATCCTCAGTCACGCAGACCTTGTATCACCCGGATCGGGACTATCGCACTCGATTAAGAGAGGGACATTGTCTCCATATGCTTCTTCCGGTGGCCCTGCAGCTCATGTGGGCGGCGCAGCGGTTATGACGGTTCGCCAGGAGGCTCGCGGCTGATGCCGGCGGCCGTGAGGATCTGCCGCGCCGAGCCGGTGCTGTCGGCGTGCGACCAGGTGTCGACGGGCTGCAATAGACGAAGGCACGGGGCCGGCCTGCACCCGCATTCGGATGAGGTGCGGAATGTGGCGCCCGCCGTGCCGAGCGCGTGGCGGCGCGGCTTGTGCCTTGCCCCCGGCAGGGGGCGCCATGCGTAACACTGTGTGCTGCCTCAAATACAAGTTGGGGCGACGGCGGTGCGCATGAGGGCGGCGCGCTCCCGGTCAGGCGCCTTGGGCAGTGCAGCAGGATGAACACGGGTAGGCAGGCTTGGCCGTCACAGATGGCATGGCGACAAGGCCCCCGGCACAACCGGATCCGCACCCCCGGGCGGACAGCTCGCCGACGTCCCGGCGCCCGCGCCCCTCGGCCGTCAGCCCGCCGCCATGCGCATATCGCACAGCCAACGGTCTACAGCCCACCGTGACTGCCGATCGGCGAGATCACCAAATCCGTAACCCTGAAGAGCCGACATCAGTACTGCTGGGGAGCTACTCAGCCGGCCCCGCAGCAGGTGCCCGGCAGAACGCGCTCGTCGAACAGTTGCGAGATCTCGACTACGGCCAATCCGCCCTCGCATGCGGACTCTCCACGGCCTGCCGTCCCTCCCAGACTTCCACTTCGAGCTTCTTCGGGGAACTGTCACGAAGTGACTTCGCGAAGTAGCCGCACAGGGTGTCGGCGACGTCCTGGGCGCTGTCATCGCTGTGGAAGGGGTAGGGCATGGGGAGGCCGTCCTGGCCGGTCCTACGGCCGTGCTGGTCGGTCACGTACAGGAGCCAGGTGTATTCCGGCATCTGTACCTCCTTCGAAGCCCCTTTCTCGACCGTAGCCCGAGCGGCATCCCGCCGCGCCTGGAGCTCCTGGTGATTCTCCCGGGAACCGACGCGGCCACCGCCGAGCAGGTGATGCCAGCAGCCGCCGACCCCACCACCGCGGGCACCGGCACCGACCTCCTGACAGCCGCGGGCGTGCCGACCGCAGAACTGTGGGCCGACGGGCGGCGAGCCGCGCGCCGTCCTCCTGGGCGCGGCTGGTCCAGCTACTCGCGTGACCACGCGGTTTCGGCCTGGGGCTCGCCGAGCGAGTGCCGACCCTCCCAGACCCGGACCCTGATCGCCAGGGGGTCAGGAGCGGGTCTGGAGAGCGTGCGGACGAACCCTTCCCGCAGGTGGTTTGCCGCCTGCCGGGGCGGCCCGTCGTACCCCAGAGGGTTCGGCATGGTCGCCGCCGAAGCCCTCGCCGCCGCAACCCCCGTCTCCGTCTTCGACATCCCCTGCCTGCGCACCCTGGTCACCGACCGCGTCGGCGTACGCGCCCCCGCAGGCGACATCACCGCCTACGCCGAAGCCCTGACCCACCTCGCCAACGCTCGCCGATTGCGAGGAGGTCCTCGCGGCAACATAGCCGCAACCCAGCCGGTACTGGACACAGGGCCCGGCCTTCGGGGCGGTAGCCAGCGCCTCACCGGGTAGGCGCACGACGGGCCGACACTGGCCCCCCGGGCAAGGGAGTCGTGTCATGAATCCCGTCGAACGCGCGCTGCGCTCACTCGACCGCGCCCAGCAGCACCGCACCCCGTCTGCGGTGGTCGTCGGGGTGGTCAAGAAGTACGGCGACGACCGCGGTGGCCTGCTCGCGGCCCTGATCACGTACTACGGCTTCGTCGCGCTCATCCCGTTGCTGCTCCTGCTGTCCACGGTGCTCGGCTTCGTCCTGCACGCCCATCCCGGCGCCCAGAGGGCCGTTGTCGGTTCCGCGCTCGCGGACTTCCCGATCATCGGCGACCAGCTGCGCCAGAACGTCCACTCCGTCCAGGGCAGCGGCCTAGCGCTCGCCATCGGCCTCCTCGGCCTGCTGTACGGCGCGCTCGGCATTGCCCAGGTCCTGCAGCACGCCATGGCCGAGGTCTGGAACGTCCCCGGCGTACGCCGCCCCGGCTACTGGCCGCGCCTGGCCCGCAGCCTGCTGCTGTTCGCCACCCTCGCCACCGGCCTTCTCCTGGCCACCGCCGCCGCCACCCTCATTGGCACCGCACTCGCGGGCTCGGCGGCCCGAATCGGCGCGCTGGTGCTGTCCGCCCTGATCAACACCGCACTGTGCCTGGCCTGCTTCCGCAACCTCACTCCCGCGGAGGTTCCCACTCGCGCGCTGATGCCAGGCTGTGCCATCGCCGGGCCCCTGTTCACCGTTCTCCAAGCTTTCGGCGCCCTCCTGGTCACTCATCAGCTGCGCCACGCCACCGCGGTGTACGGATTCTTCGCCACCGTCATCGGCCTGCTCTCGTGGTTGTATCTCGCCGCGCAGGTCACCCTGTACGCGGCGGAGACGAATGTGGTGCTGCACCGGCGGCTGTGGCCGCGCAGCCTGGTGCAGCCACCGCTCACCGGGCCGGACGAGGAGGTGCTGGGGGCTGTTGCCCGCCAGGAGGAGCGCCGTCCCGAGCAGCACGTCGATGTTGCCTTCACCGATGAGATCGCGCAGCCGGAGGACGACCCGCGGCCGCCCGGAACCCGTGATGGGGATTCGTCGGGTGGTTAGCGGCGTCGGAGCCGTGGCTGAGAGTGCGTCAAGGGCCCGCACCGGCAGGTCCAGGCTGCGGCGTACGACTTCGCCGGGATCGCCGCCATCGCCGGGGCGCCGGCGAGATCTCAGGTCCCCACCAGCGGTTAGCCGCGTCGGGAGCCGCATCACTCCGCCCGGACGGACCAGCGCCGAACCAGGACGAGCAGGACGATGAAGGTTGCCGACTACCTGTTGCAGCGCCTGCGGGACTGGGAGGTCGAGTACGTCTTCGCCTACCCCGGGGACGGGATCGACGGTCTGCTCGCCGCTTGGGGCCGCGCCGAGGACGAGCCACGGTTCATCCAGGCCCGGCACGAGGAGATGGCCGCCTTCGAGGCCATCGGCTACGCCAAGTTCTGTGGCCGCACCGGTGTGTGCGCCGTCACCTCCGGACCGGGCGCGATCCGCCCGCTCAACGGCCTGTACGACGCCGAGCTCGACCACGTGCCGGTGGTGGAGATCGTCGGGCAGACCGACCGCAGTGTCATGGGCGGCTCCTACCAGCAGGAAGTCGACCTGCTCTCCGTACAGGGACGTCGCGTCCGACTCCTGTGAGATGGTCACCGTCCCCGAACAGCTCCCGAACGTCCTGGACCGGGCGATGCGCGTCGCCGCCGCCCGGCGGACCGCGACGGCGCTGATCATCCCCGCCGACGTGCAGGAAACTCGACTACGAGGCGCCCGCCCACGCCTTCAAGCAGGTCCCATCCAGCCTCGGCGTCGGCCACTACGCCCCCGTCTCCGTGGAGGAGGACCTCGCGCGGACGGCGGAGATCCTCAACGCGGGCGAGACGGTCGCCATACTCGGCGCGACTGCTGGGTTTTGAGGCGGCGACACGGGTGAGACGCGTCGCGGGACACGATCTCGTGACCGAGGAGGGAGTACCTGATGACCAGCACCTCGCGACTGCCCGGCGCCTTCGACCATTACTGGAACTGGCAGCTGCGGGCGGCCTGCCGCAGCGTCGACACCAGCCTGTTCTTCCACCCCTTCGGGGAACGCGGCGAGGCCCACGACAATCGGGAGCAGGCCGCCAAGCAGGTCTGCGCGCGCTGCCCGGTGCGCGACGCCTGCCTCTCCCACGCCCTGCGGGTGCGGGAACCGTACGGCGTCTGGGGCGGCCTCACCGAGGACGAGCGCGCCGAGCTCCTGCGCCCCGTACTGGCCCACCACGCCGGCGTCTGACGGGTTGCCGGGCTCCGACGGCGCACTGCAGGACGTCTTGCACCACCGACCGACTGGAGGGGGACAGAACGAACTGGGACACTCCAGGCCGCGATGCGCCGGCCCCGCGTTCGCGACGACGGCGTCAACGCTCTTTGACGCGGCGCACGGAACTTGAGAAGTTCCTGCGCTCTATGCGCAGCAGCGCAAATCCAGCTACGACCGGCTCGATGGTGAGTGAATGGATCGTCGTTCCGGCAGAGTGGTGGGTCTGCCAGGAGAGGAGCAAGGCGCGTGTCTGGTTGGGCGGGTGCCCTCGCCGGCCTTGCGCGGGTGAGAGCTGGCACTGGCCGGGTCGTAGCCAATGGTGCCGTTGCTGTCGTGCAGGAGCGCGCTCGCGGTGCCGCCGGGCTTGAGCGTCACGGTGGCGACATTGCCGGGTGCGCGGTCGGTGGCGTTGCCGGACTGCACTCCTTCTGCGTGACGTACGAGATACCCGGGGTAGCCGGTAAGCGTGCAGGCGGTGGTTGACGGGTTGGTGAACACCAGCATCGACCAGTACTGGCCGGCGGCGACACCTGGGTTCTACTGCTGGACCGCGAGTTGGCCGGTGGTGCAGGTGCTCGTCGCCCACCCGGACGGTGGTGCCGATCCGACGGGTAACGGCGGTCCGGAGTGGCATGGCGCACTGCTTGGGACACCTCAAACTGGACCTCCGCCGGGCGGCACTATCAGTTTGCCCATGCGCCCGCACTGCGCGAATGATCCCTGTGTTTCAAGGCCCGTGGCCGAAGCCGAACGACTCCGGGGCACTGCGGGCACCGATAGATCTGGAAGTCCGGTCGTGAACGTGGATCCAGTGCCGGTGCTGCCAGGGCTGAGTGTGTCCCGCCAGGGCGTTCGAAAATCCCCGGGCCGTCAGCAGCACGATCGTCGCCTGGCTCAAGTCGTTGCGCCGGCTCCGGCCGTCTCAGTCCTCGGCAAGCAGCGCGGCTCGCAAGCCGGTCAGCGTCCGGTTGAGCAGCCGGGAGACCTGCATTTGCGAGATGCCGATCCGTCGGCCGATCTGAGCCTGCGTCAGTTCGGCGCCGAACCGCAGCGAGAGGATCGTGTGCTCGCGCTCCGGCAGTGCGGCGATCAGCGGTTTGAGGGCCTCCAGGCAGAGCACCGTCTCGAACGCCCGCTCCTCCCGGGCGACTCGGTCGGCCAGGACGTCGCCGCCCTCGCCGGGGCCGCTGTCGGGGGCTGTTGCGTCGAGGGAACTGGCGCTCTGCGCCTGGGAAGCGGTGAGGCCCTCCATCACCTCGGCCTCGGTCAGGTCGAGGTGCGCGGCCATTTCGGCGGGGCTCGGCTCCCGGTTCAGCAGCTGTTCCAATGCGTCTGAGGCCTTCGCCAGGGTCAGTCGCAGCTCCTGCAGGCGCCGGGGGACGTGCACCATCCAGCCGGTGTCGCGGAGGAAGCGCTTGATCTCGCCGCTGATGGTGGGCAGTGCGAAGGTCGAGAACTCGACGTCGTAGGACGGGTCGAACCGGTCGATGGCCTTGATCAGGCCGATGGTGCCGACCTGGACGATGTCGTCCATCGGCTCCTTGCGGTGGGCGAACCGGCTCGCGGCGAACTTCACCAGCGCCATGTTGAGCTCGATCAGCGTGCCGCGCACGTAGGAGTACTCTGCGGTGCCCTCCTCGGCGGCGCGCAGCCGCGCGAAGAGCACCCTGGACAGTTTCCGCGCGTCGGCGGGGACGGTGTCCGCGGGTTCGCCCAGCTCGATGCCCAGACCCGCGGCGATACGGGCGAGATCGGCCGAGCCGGTCAGCTCACCAGCGGCAGGAGCAGGCGCCGGCGCGGTGGGTCGGGCGCCGTTGACGCCGGCAGCTGTCGAGGGGCGGGACACGACGGTCGGCATGCTCTCTCCTCTGCTAGTGGTCACTCGCTGGAGGCAACGGACTTCAGGTGCCCGGCCTGGGCCGGATCAGCCCTGGAGGTGCCGAATGAACACCCCATATTCACTCTGTATCCATGGTCGGCATGATTCGGTCTCATATGTCCCGGTTAGGTGCCCGGTGGGCGGGCCGGCCCTTATGGTCGTACCACCAGAACCGGCTGACGAAGGAGTGCGATGCGCGACAGCGTCCCCGACCCGAGCAGGACCTCCCGGGTTCCCGGCGGTGG
Organism: Kitasatospora sp. GP30; assembly: GCF_029892145.1. Lineage (NCBI taxonomy): Bacteria > Bacillati > Actinomycetota > Actinomycetes > Kitasatosporales > Streptomycetaceae > Kitasatospora > Kitasatospora sp. GP30. The sequence continues at coordinate 32,074 of NZ_JARZAH010000025.1, read as the reverse complement.
GCCGGACACCGTGCGGTTGACCGTCGACTTGCGCACCGACAGCGGCATCGTGGTCGTTACGGTGGTGGGTGAACTGGACTACGACAGTGTGGCGGTGCTGCGTGTGCAACTGCAGGAGGCGCTTGCCCGCAGGGCCTGCCGGGTCGTGCTGAACTGCCACGGCCTGTGGTTCTGCGACTCGACGGGCCTCAATCTGTTGCTCAACATTCGCACCGAGGCGCAGGCGGCCGGGGTGGCCCTGGTCCTGGCCGGGCTGCAGCCGGTGGTGGCCAGGGTCTTCGAGATCACCGGAGCCGCCTCGGTCTTCGACATCCGCACCGATGTCCGTGCGGCCGTGGCCGGATGACGAGGTGTGCTTCCCGACCGGGCCGACGCCGCGTGGCGGTCCGCCAGGCGGCTGGGCGCAGCGACCTGTTCACCACATGTGTCACGGTGTTTGTTCCGGCTCCGTGGGCACACGTGAAGCAACGGTCGGCTGCCGCCGGACCACCGGTTGTCAGAGCGAGGATCGATGAGCGCCAGTGAACACCGGACCGCGAGCCGGTCCGTGCCGCCCGGGGTATCCACTGCGCGGCAGACCCGTCGGCTTGCCCTGAGCGGAATCACGGGCACCGTCGGCCGCTGCCGAGACCATGCTCGGGCCGCGCTCGAGGACTGGGGCTGGGTGCCCACCGCGGATCCGGACCGGCGGGCTCGTGCCGACGACATCCTGCTCGTCGTCTCCGAACTCGTCACCAACGCCTGTCAGCACGCTGGCGGCGCGGACCAGTTGGTCCTCTCGGTGAACTCGCGTCTGCTGCGCATCGAGGTGCTGGACAGCGCCGCCGTGCCGCCGCGCCTCCGGGAGCCGCACACGCCTGGACGGCCGGGCGGTCACGGGCTGTTCACCGTCGCCCTGCTCGCGAGCCGTTGGGGCCACCTGCCGCGCAACGACGGTCTGGGCAAGGTGGTCTGGGCGGAGATCGACCTGCCGTAGTGCGGCAGCCGCCGCGAACGGCCGGGCTGGGGAGGCCGGCCCGGCGATGGGCGGCATCCTGGCGGTCCGTCAGTCCGGTCGGTGGGTGACCCCGATCCTGGGCAGCGCCTCGGGAGCGTGCTCGCGCAGGTAGGCGAGCAGCCGTTCACGGATCCAGCAGCGCAGTTCGAAGGCGTCGCTGGCGTTGCGGGCGGTCATCAAGGCGCGGACCACGATGGTGCTGGGTGTGGTGTCCACGAGTTGGAGCGCGCTGCCGGTCCCGTCCCACCAGGGGCTCTCCTTGAGCAACCGCTCGAACTCCGACCGCAGTTGGTTCATCGGCGTTCGGTGATCCAGGTGGAGCAGCGCGGTCCCGGTGATCGCCGGGTCGCGGCGGGACCAGTTCTCGAACGGCTTGCCGACGAAGTACGACACCGGCATCACGATCCGCCGCTGGTCCCACGTAGTGATCACCACGTAGGTCAGCGTGATCTCCTCGACGGTTCCCCAGTCGCCCGAGACCACCACCTCGTCACCGAGCCGGACCATGTCGCCGAAGGCCAGCTGGATGCCGGCGAAGACGTTGGCCAGGGTGCTCTGCGCCGCGACGCCGACGACCAGGCCGACGATGCCCGCCGATGCCAGCAGGCTGGCGCCGACCGCACGGACCGCGGGGAAGGTCAGCAGCGCGGCCGCCAGGGCGAGCACGGCGATGGCCGCGCCGGCCAGCCTGCCCAGCATCCCGGTCTGGGTCCGCACCCGGCGAATCCGGGCCGGGTCGCGCCCCTCGTTCGCATACCGGGTCAACGAGGTGTCGATCAGTAGCGCCACCAGTCGCGCGGCCAACCAGGCGCCGGTGGCCAGGGCGGCGAGCAGCAGTGCGTGCCGCACCGGTCCCCGCGCCTCGGTCGGCAGGCCCGCACCGGGCTCGACGGCGAGTAGAAGCAGCGACCCGAGCGTCAGCAACGTCGGTATCCGACAGGTGCGCAGCAGCCCGCGCAGCTGCGGACCGGGCAGCGGGACGTCCGCCCGACGGGACAGCAGCAGCACCAGGCGGTCCGCCGTCAGGACGGCCAGCGCCACCACCGCTGCCAGTGCGAACGGCCTGATCAGGCTCCACACGGGTGTCTCAACTCCTTATCGTGTGATGGCCGGCCGAAGCCCGGCAGGCTGGGCGGCCCGATTCGACCGCCCGTGCCGCACTCACATGTCCGGCGCTGCGGCCCGCAAAACCGGGTGCGTGCCGCTACCAGACCACAGCGCTGTGCAATCGGTCGCCCAGGGCCTCCGCGCGGTCCTCCGCGCCTGGGGGCACCGCGGCGTAGCCGCGGGCCGGGAAGTCGTGCAACGGTGCGGTCGCCACGCGCAGCTCGGCGACCGCACCGTCCTGCCCCGCAGCAGGATTCGCGCGTGAGCGAGGCCCGGCTCCGGGACGATCCGCACATCACCATTCCATGGCGGGGCGTCAATTCCACTACTGAGCAGCTCTCGCGCGAAGACCCAGCGCGCCGGTGCCGTTGGGCAGCGCGAACTCCACGCCAACCGCGATGGGATCACGCACATCGTGGATCCAGGTCGTCGCCACCGGCAGCGCGACACCGCCCTCCGCGATCAGTTCCAGTTCCAGACTCGCAGTCACCGATCCGTTCATCGAGCGTGCCTTCCCAGCTGTCGACGGATCCCTCGTCTTCCCCGGCCCCGGTCTTCCATGCATCGGCCGTGCCGTGGGTGTGTCGGACGCCGAGCCGGGGGTAGCCGCGACCCGCTGGGACACGGAGTTTCGCTCGTGGGAGGCCTGATGAACGGCATGGAACGGGCGCTGCGCGGTCCTCCGCGCACGACAGCGCCCGACGGCTACCCCGGTCTGGTCGCGGGGGTGGTGCGCAAGTACGGCGACGACCAAGGTGGGCCGTCGGCCCCCCTGATCACCTATGGTGCTGGTGTGCTGGGGAACTGAGCGTCGGCGAGGTGGCCGCCGCTGATGCTCCTAGCGACTGTCAAGCGGCGGTGAGCCAGTCGCGGTAGGCGGTGCGGGAGCGGCGGCGCGGCGGTTCCGCGTTCGATAGTGGAGATGCCGCCCAGCCGGTGCTCAGTCGTCAAATCAATTCGCTTGAAGAGAAGTTCGAGCTCATCGCCTCCGGCCGCGGCATTGCGCTCATCCCGCTGAGCGTCGCGCGCTCCTACTCCCGCCCCGACCTCGCCAACATCCCAGTCACACACGCCCCGGAGATCGAGACCTGCCTGGCCGTTGCCGCGGACCGGCGCGAGAAGCCACTCGCGCGACTTCCTGGAGATCGCCACCGCGACTGCGGCACGCCTGAGCGGTCAGTGCGCGAGGCCGCGGCCAGCGGCGGCGGCGACCAGCTGCTCGCGGGCCACCGGCCCGAACACCACGACCAACATGCCACCGCTGGGGCCGGGATGGCGCACCAGGCTGCGAGTGGCTCCGCCCGGTGGCGTAGCCCGCGTTGATTGACGCCGTGCGCCCGCGCCAAGCCGCTCGCCGCTGAAGAGTGAAGGCGGGCGGGCAACGGTGCGGCCCGCCACAGCGGGCATCGGCTCAGTGGCTCAACCGGTGCCTGGACGGCAGGTGCCACCGGTGACCGGCGGCTGGTTCTGCTTCGGTGGCCACCGGATCGGCTGCCGACTCGGGAGCGGTGCCGACGACCCGGGGGTTGTCCACTGCGGCAGCCCGCCGGCGTCGGCGTGCGCCGGCCGAGAGCAGGAGCAGAAGCCCGAGGCCGAAGAGCAGGGTCAGCGCGACCCCGGTGAGGAAGGCGCCCAGGGTGTTCATCGTGGCAATGTCATGACCCAGTACGGACACCGTGTAGTGCGGGCCGCCGGCGAGATTGTCGGCGATCAGCAGGCCGGTGAAGGCACCGGCCCCGGCCATCAGCAGAAGCCCAAGAAGCAACATGGGATCCTCCCTCAGAGGTGCGGATGATGGACCCGGCGCCTACGCCGTCGGCAGTCCGGCAGCACTTGTCGGCCCGCGCTCCGGCTGCCGTGCTGCCGGGGCTGGCGGCCCAGTCGCGATCTGCTGGTGCTCTCCGGGTGGTTGGTTCTCCGGTCGCGTTGACGCGTAGGTAAGGCGCCGGAGCCGGGCCCGGCACCGGAGCACCAGGGCGCGGGCCGCGCGGAGGCGGGCAGGTCCTCTCAGCATGACTCCCTTCGCCCTGTGAGTCAGAGCGCCCTGCGTGTGCCCCAGCGGATCGGGTTGAAACCGCTCGGTACCGGTTGGGACCGCGCTGGCGGATGACCCCACACAGGCGGCGATCAGCCGACCTGCTCCTCATGAGAGGCGGGAGAGCCGGCGCGCGACGACGCGCGAGCGCAGGACGGGCAGTTCCTCGAGCGCGACCTCGGCGCTGTGCTGGTGGAGGGCGTAGAGGACGCCGTAGGCGAATAGATGCCCGGGTACGTCGGTCGGGGGTGATGAGGCGAGGGCCACCAGGGTTCGGCATCCCACGACGGCGTCCTGGTGGATACCCAGGCCCTGCTGAAGTCTCTTCATGCGCTTGGCGAAGCGCTTGGCCGGCTTGCCGGCTAGCGGGCGCGCGCTTTCCGCGGCGTAGCGGGCTCGCTTGGCGGCCTTGCGGGCGCTGTGCAGGGCCGCGTCCTGGTCTGGGCCCGGTGGGTGCCCGAGGGCGGTATCGAGTCGCCGAACGGTCCGGGTCTGCTCATGTCGAAGCGTCTTGGACAGTTGTTTGCGCGCGTTCCGGTCTGCTCGGGCGGACAGCGGAGGGTCGTCGATGAAGAGCTCCAGGTCGTCCAGCAGTGCGTAGTAGCGAGGGCCGTCGAGTTCGGTGACCGCCTGCTGCCACGCCCGCCGGTACTCGCGCGCTGACCAGGCTGTGAGTTGTCCGCGCAGTGCGCCGTGCTGCGCCTGGGGTGGGACCTTGTCCAGCCGGGCGATGAGCAGGTCGCCCAGCACCTCGTGGTCGCGTGCCGCACCGAGCAGGTGCCCGAGCCAGCGTAGTTCCCCGGCCAGGTGCTCGCTCCGGTGGCGGTCGAAGAGCCTGCGGTAGGCCTTGAGCGTGCTGCGCAGTCGGCGGGTGGTCACGCGCATGCGGTGCACGGCGTCGGGCCGGTCGTCGCGGACCGCCGGATCGAGCGCCAGGAGGGTTTCGAACAGTTGGCGGAGGCGGCGCACCACAAGCTCGCCGATGCCGTCCCCGGGGGTAGTGGGATCCGTGGGAACGTCCGGCGGCGCGGTACGGAGCAGGGCATGCGCGAGTTTGGAGGGGTACGCGGAACGGACGATCCCGTTCTCCGCGAGTGCCTGCTCCACGTCGTCGAGAAGGCTTCGGTCGCCCTCGTGCAGCTCGACCTCGAACTCGGTCCACTCGGTGCCCTCGGTTGCGGTTCCGGCGCCGTGCTGATGCGGATCCGGCTGTGGATGAGCCGCCGGGTCGAGGTGGTGGGCGATGACCCGGTCCTGGGTGAGTTCGGCGAGTGTGCGTCCGCTGCGGTCCAGCAGAAGCCGGCGGTCGCGGTGGGTGCGCAGGTGGGCTACCGGTGCCAGGGTGCGGCCTCGTACCAGAGCGCGCACCCTGGCGGTCAGCTCGGGTGGAATCCGGTTCGGCGGTCCCGCCTCAGGCGGTAGTCGGACCTCCTGGCGGGTGTCGGTGGCTTGCGGTCGCTTGAGGTGCCACCCGGCGTCCGCTCCGCCCAGGCGCCGACGCAGGGTCACGCCATGGGTGAGCAGCCGCAGGTCCAGGGTGTCGTAGTAGACCGCATCAAGGGTCTGCGAGTCCGCGTTCCGGATGTCCGCGACACCGGGGACGCCGTCCAGCCGCGGGGGAGACCCCGGGGCGGCGGCCACATCGCCCGGCGCTGATTCGAACTTTCGTTCCGCTTCGATGTGCGAGGTGCTCATGTTCGGCGCTTGCCCGCAGTTCGCCGTTCCACGCGCGCAGGTCGATCGACCGAGCGGTCTCAGGAGGTCGGGCGGTCGCCGCTCTCGGAGGTGGTGCGATCAGGTGGCCCGGGGTCTTGCGCGGGGCGGGCGGTGGGCGCCGCCGGTGTCTCCTGGGCGCGCAGCCTGCGGCGCAGCTGCAGGATCCGGCCCGTGCCGGGGATGGCGATCAGGAGGATGCCGAAGACCGCGGCCAATAGCAGTGCGACCCCGAGCGGGATGCTTCCGTGTGCGCCGAAGAACGCCACGTCCACGGAGTCGCCGTTCTCGAGGACGAAGATCAACAACATCAGCAGCACCAGCGCGAACAGGGTCGCGCCGACCCACGCTGCGCCGGTGCGGGTGCGTCGGGGGTTGTCGCGTCCCCGGCCTCCGGCAGTCGGTCGGGGGAGTCCAGTTCGCATCGTGCTCCCTCTCCGGAGGGTGCCCGCCGGTGCGCGACGATGGGCACCCTCCTTGGGACGGTTCAGTGCTTGAAGGCGTCCTTGACCTTCTCTCCCGCCTGCTTGGCGTCGCCGCTGACCTGGTCGGCCTTCCCCTCGGCGGTCAGGCGCTCATTGCCGACCGCCTTGCCCGCCGCCTCCTTCGCCTTGCCCTTCGCCTTCTCGGCGACGTTCTTGACCTTGTCCTCGCCGCTCATGGCTGTTTCTCCTCGGTGACAGGTGGATGATGCCGGCGCCCGCACCGGCCGGCTCCGGCCGGCTGGACGTGCGGTGCGCGTTCCCCGAACGGGGACGTCCATGCAAAGGCCGGCGCTACCCGGTGAGGAGGATCTCCGCCCAGACCGTCTTCCCGGCAGGACGCGGATCGCTGCCCCAGCGGTGACACAGCCGATCGAGCACGATCAGCCCGTACCCGCCGGGTCGGTCGGCGCCCGGGGTCCGGGGGGTCGGTGCAGCGGGATCCGTGTCGCTGACCTCGATGCGCAGCGCCGACTTGTAGTGGTGCAGGCGCAGTGCCCGGACGCCCCCGGTGTGTTGTGCGGCGTTAGCGACCAGCTCGCAGACCACGAGGACGACGTCGCTTCCGGCGGGTTCGCCGAACTCCCAGCCGGCGAGAACGTCTCGGGTGAAGTCACGAGCGGCGGTGACCGCATGCTGCGCGGTGGAAAGGTCGAGACGGTGTGCGTCGCCCAACCCGCGGCGGGCGCCGTCGGTTCCGGTTCTCGTGATGCTGTTCACCTCGTCACCTCCGCCTGGTCCCGTGGTTCTGGCCTAGCGCGGCGAGGCTGCTTCGGTTCGCGTCTGCCCTCGACGCGCGGTTCCACACCTGGATCTGCCACGCGGGGGCTCGCGCCTGTGGGAACGGCATGCCGGCACGTCCGAGTTCTCTCACGGCTCGGACGTGTCTGTCGTTGGTGCTGCTGCCGCTCGGTTCGGCGCAGGGCCAGGCGGGGCAGGACGAGTCACGAGGCGACGAGGGAGCCGTGGCGGTCACGAATCCCGCTCGGCGGGGTTTTCAGGCGGCTGGTCCGGCTCATGGTCGGTGGTAGCGGGTTCCCCGTCGAGCAGTTGGAGCAGGGCGGCTACGGTGCGGCCGGCTTCGGCGGGGTGTCGCAACTGGGTGTGAGGCGTGACCTGATAGCGATTGCGCCGCCCTTCTCGCGAGTGTGTGAGGTAGCCCTCCGCCTCCAGGTCGGCGACGATCGTCTGCACGGCGCGCTCGGTCAACCGGCACGCCGCGGCCACGTCCCGCAATCGGATCCCGGGATCCTTGGCGATCAGCGAGAGCACCCTGGCGTGGTTGGTCAGAAACGTCCACGGCCGATGGCTGCCGGTATTCGTGTCCACCTGTCCATCGTACGATCAGCATTTCGCGTTCTCCCATATGTGCACAAATTTTCGTGTATTCCTTGACATGCTTCGCTGGCGGACAGACGATCGGTCGTAGAACCCTTCCTCTTGCGGGAGGAGAACGGCCATGTCCCGCCACCAGGCGCGCCAGCAGTCGGTTTCACGGGTTTCGCCTACCGCCGCGGGCGCGCCGCCGCTGGGGCCACCGTCGGCGGCTGTCCGGTTCACCGTGGAGCTCACCGGAAAGCCCGATGGATCGGCCCTGGTAGCAGTGGCCGGCGAGATCGACCATGACGGCGCCGACGCGTTCCGGCACGCGATGGCGACCGTCTTGAACGATCACCCCGTTCGGCTCGAAGTGGACCTCGCGGGCCTCTCGTTCTGCGACTGCGCGGGTCTGAACGTCCTCCTCTGGGCGTGCGGGCGCGGCGCAGCCACCGGATGCGCCGTACGGGTGAGTTCTGTGAGCCCCCAGGTGTCGCGGCTCATCGACCTCACCGGCACCCGGGAAGTGCTCGGCGCTGCCATCAACGGCGCGGCGAGTCGCCATGCGTGACCGCTCGATCGTGGACGGCTCAGTCGCCGGGGTGCCTCGCGCGACGGCCGGCCGCACCACTCGCGCGGCGAACCCTTGCGCTGGGCGAGCGCGTGGGCAGGTTCGAAAAGGCGATGGGGGTACCAGGAAGGAACGCTCAATGGCCATGCCGACAACGGTGGCGCCGGAGATCGAGCCGAGTACCGGCGCCGATTCAGGGTTCTCCGCCCGCCGGCACGGGTTGCCGGAGATCACCGATCCACTGGCCGTCAGCACCGGGGAGGCGAGGGAGCTTTCGCGCGTCCTCCTGCTCCGCCTGCGGAAGACGGAGCAGGGCACCGAGTTGCACTCCTACGTGCGTGCGACGCTGATCGAACTCAACGTCTCCCTGGTCAAGTTCGCGGCCCGGCGCTTCCGCAGCAGCCACGAGTCGATGGACGACATCATCCAGACCGGCACCGTGGGTCTCATCAAGGCCATCGACCGCTTCGACCCGGACCGTGGAGTGGAGTTCACCACGTTCGCCCTCCCGACGATCGTCGGCGAGATCCGCCGGTTCTTCCGCGACTCGACCTGGGCGGTGCACGTCCCCAGACGTCTTCAGGAAGCCCGGCTCGCTGTCGTCAGGGGCTCGGACGAACTGGAGCAGGACCTCGGTCGGGCGCCCAGTACGGAGGAACTCGCCGAACACGTCGCGCTGCCCCAGGACGAGGTGGTTGAAGCGCTCGAAGCCGCCACCGCGCGCACCGCGACCTCGTTGGACGCACCGTCGGACGACCGGGACGCGAGCAGCGCCTGGGAGATCCGCCTGGGCTGCTGCGACCGGGCGCTCGCCGTGGTGGAGTACGTGCAGTCCCTGAAACCGCTGATAGCCGCACTGCCCGAGCGTGAGCGCACGATACTGGCCCTGCGGTTCACCCAGGACCTCACCCAAGCCGAGATCGGGCAGCGCCTCGGGATCTCCCAGATGCACGTTTCCCGGCTGCTCGCCCACAGCTTCCAAGTCCTGCGCGCGGGCTTGGCCGATGGTCAGGACACTGGAAGCGAGCCCGCGCACGGAGGGTGACGCGGAGGCGAGAGAAGCGCCACCCGTCACCCGGCCGCTCAGACCTGGGCGGTGAAAGCAGCAAGCATCGAAAGGCATTCAGGCTGATCCGGCGGGTCGGGATTCGTAGAAGGTGCCGTCGCGGAGCATGGCGAACAGGAGTCGACCCGGCGTCTGGCCAGGCAGAGGAGAGCCTGGGTATGGCACTTTCCCTGGCTGATCTTCGGGTGGAACCGAAGGTTGCGTGGTATGTCCCACCCGCGTTTCCGCAGGTGGGACACGGTGCAACGGGGACTACTTCACGACGTTGATGAAGCTCATCATGCCGTTGTCCTCATGGGCGGCGATGTGGCAGTGGAACATCCACGCGCCCGTGTAGTCCGAGAACGGGATCCGGATCACCACCTTGCCGGGCACCCCGTTCACCGCGTGCGGGACCACGACGATGTCCTGATCGTGGATGTACCGCTTGGGGTCGCCATTGACCGCCATCACCTGGAAGGCGGTGGTGTGCAGGTGGAACGGGTGGTCCTCGCCGGCGGTGTTGGTGATGGTCCATTCCTCGACGGTGCCCAGCTTGGCCGGGGTGGCGAAGACCGAGGCGTCCGACGAGAACTGCTTGCCGTTGATGTAGAACTGGGTGCCGTCGGAGTTCTCGGAGAGCTGCACGGCGCGCTTCTGGGCGATCGGCGCGGTCGACAGGTCGTCCGGCGCGGTCGGCATCGAGCCCGCGAACGCGGGGAGCCGCTTGACCGGGGTGCCGGCGACCTTGAGGGTGGCCAGCGCCGTGTCCGGATACTGGTCGCCCTGCGGGCCGTTGCTGTAGGCGGTGGTGCGCAGGGTCGCGCTGCCCGGCGTGCCGTTCGCGGTGACCAGCACGTCGTACCGCTTGCCCGGCGGCAGCAGCAGGGTGTTCGGCGTGGTGGTCAGGGCGACCGGGGTGCCGTCCTCGCCGATCACGGTGAAGCTGTAGCCGTCGAGTTGGAGCTGGTAGAAGATGTCGGCGCCGGCGTTGACCAGCCGCCAGAGCTGGGTCTCGTTCGGCTTCATGCTCAGCACCGGTCGCAGCTGGCCGTTGACCAGGCGCACGGTGGGGTTGTTGGAGTTGATCGAGTTGCCGCCGGTGTTCTGCGGGATGTGCCCGGCCGCACCGATCTGAGCGTCCTTCAGCACCACGGTGTGCGTGGTGATGTTGCGCAGGCTCGCAGGCAGCAGGGTGCGGTCGTCCCCGACGATCAGCGCACCGGACAGGCCGGCGAAGATCTGGTCCTCGACGTCACCCGTCATCGAGCCGGTCATGCCCGACATGTCGTAGGAGCCGGGCGAGCTGCAGGTGGTCCCCATGGCGTGGCTGTGGTACCAGAAGGTGCCGAGCGGGTGGTTGGCCGGAATGGCCAGCTGGTAGGTGGTGGTGGCCCCCGGAGCCACGCACAGGAACGGGTCGTCGGACTGGCCCGTGGGTGACACGTGCAGGCCGTGGAAGTGCAGGTTGGTGGCGACCGGCAGGTGGTTGACCAGCTTGATGGTGACGGTCGAGCCGGGCCGCGCCCGGATGGTGGGGGCGGTGAACGTGCCCGAGTAGGAGTCGCCGTAGACCTTCTTGCCGCCCACCTGGAACGAGGCCTGGGACGCGCCCAGTGTGATCGTCACGTTCTGCTGGTTGCCCGTGTCGGCGTCGGCCGGGTCGTGGAAGGGCAGCCCCGGGTGCATGCCCTTTTCCTGCTGGGCCGTGGACGGTGGCTGGGTGTCTTTGGGCGAGTCGGCCATCGCCTCGGTGCCGACTGCCGCCGAGAGAAGCAGCGCCACGGCGGTCATGGCGTGGATGGTGCGTCTGGTCCGCCGTATGTGCAGACGGTGGTCGTCACGCACCATGATGTCCCTGGACATCTGGTCTCCGAAAGAGTGAGGGTGCTTGGGGTTGAGTGGTGCGGCTCAACCCTTCCGGATCCCTCGGATATCGGACAAGCGTTTGCCTCAAATATGACCGCCCTTTTCCAGCTCGGTATCTTGACAAGCCGGGCGCGCGGGCACAGCGAAGCAGCCTTCGGTGACGGGTCGTCACCGAAGGCGCGTCGGCTCGCTGTCAGCTCAGAGCAGTCCGGCGTCCTGCAGGAGCTGCAGCGCCTCCTTGCCGTCACCGAGGTCGGCGACGTTGGCCATGGTGCCGATCGAGTCGAGCGGCGGGAGGTTCTCCTTGCTCTTGACGCCCGCCACCAACGGGTACTCGTAGCTCTGCGAGTTGGCGATCAGGGTCTGCGCGGGGGTGCTGGCCAGGTAGGCGAGGAACGCCTGGGCGGCCGGCTGGTGCTTGCTGCTGGCGAGCACGCCTGCACCGGAGACGTCGACCAGCGCACCGGCGTCGCCCTTGGCGAAGTAGTGCAGCGCGCTCTTGGTGCCGGCCGGGGTCTTCTCGTCGCGCAGCCGGTACCAGTAGTAGTGGTCGACCACGCCGCCCTGCACCTCACCGCTGTTGATCGCGGCGGACAGGTCCTCGTTGCTGTCGTAGACCTTGGCGTTGGCCTTCAGGCCCTGCAGCCACTTCTTGGCGGCGTCCGCACCCTGGGACTTCAGGACCCGGCTGACGATCGGGGCGAAGTCGGTCTCGCTCGGCGCGATGCCGAGACGGCCCTTCCACTCCGGCTTGGCCAGGTCGAGCACGGAGGTGGGCGGGGCGCTGTCCGCCGCGGTGCCGGTGGCGGCGTCGAACGCGGCGGTGCGGGCGGAGACACCGACCCAGTCGCCCTTGGGCGAGCTGTCCGCGGCCGGCACGGCCTTGAGGGTGTCGTCGGCCACCTTGGTGAGCAGGCCCTTCTCCTCAAGGATCGTCAGGGCCGGCGGGTTCTCGGCGTAGAAGACGTCGGCCGGGGAGGCGGAGCCCTCCTGCAGGATCTGGTTGGCCAGCTCGGCTTCGTCACCCGAGCGCAGGTTCACCTTCACGCCGGTGCGCTTCTGGAAGTCGTCCGCCAGCGCCTTGGTGGTCTGCTCGTGCTGGCCGCTGTACACCGTGATCGACTGGCCCACCAGCGCCTGACCGCTGGCCGGCGCCGCGGCCGCGGCCGGCGAGGCGTCCGAGGCGGCGCCGCCGCCCGATCCGCATGCCGTCAGGGCCAGGCAGGAGACGGACAGGATGGCGATCGCGGCGGTGGCACGCGCGGTTGTGGGCACGGTGAGCTCTCTCCGGTTCGGGACCTGACGTGAGGACTCTAGAGGAGGTAAGCCTTGCCTAACAAGCGGGTGGGTGAATTGCGTGGATCTGTTGACGCTCGCCGGTCGCCTCGCCGGTCGCCTCGCCGGTCGCCTCGCCGGTCGCCTCGCCGGTCGCCTCGCTGGTCACCCCGCCCACGCGTGTCGCGGCCGCCTCAGCGACTGCCCCGGCGGTGCGCGCCGGCCGTGACCCCGGTCCGCTCGCGCAGCAGCAGCCGCAGCGACCCGGCGTTCTCGTAGCCGACCCGCCGGGCGATCACCTCGATCGGCTGGTCGGTGGTCCGCAGCAGGTGCACCGCCTGCTCGACCCGCAGCTCCTGGACGAACCGCACCGGTGAACTGCCCAGCACCGCACGAGTGGTGCGCTGCAGGGTGCGCTCGCTGACACCCAGCGCCCGGGCGGCTGCCTTGACATCCAGCGGCTCGGCCAGCCGCTCGCGGGCCCAGCGCTCGAAGGCAGCGACCGTGGGGTCGCTCTGGGCCAGGGTGCTCGGCAGGGTGTGCGCGGTCTGTGAGGGGCGCTCGTCGATCACCAGGTGACGGGCCACCAGATCGCTCAGCGCCGGGCTGGCCCGCCGCACCAGGGTGAGCGCCAGGTCGACGTGCCCGAAGGCGGCGCCCGCCGTGGTCACCCCGTCGGCATGGGTCACCATGGCGTCCCGGTCGAGCCGGACCCGCGGATAGCGGCGGCCGAAGTACGGCGCCAGCCACCAGGTGGTGGTGGCGCACAGCCCGTCCAGCACCCCGGCCTCGGCGAGCAGGAAGCTGCCGGCGCAGGCGGTGGCGATCGGGGTGCGGCGCTCCCGGGCGCGGCGCAGCAACTCCCGGGCCGGGGCCAGGTCGGGGCCCGCCACCAGCTCGATCAGCTGGTCCGGGTCGAACCGCGGCACGGCGGGCACCAGCAGCAGGTCGCAGTCGGCGACGCGCTCGACCGGCGCGACGCTGACGGTGAGTCCGGCCCCGGTGCGCACGGTCGGGGTGAAGCCGACCGTCTCGACCTCCCAGGCGGGCGGCGGCTGCGGCAGCCTGCCGCGCAGCCCGTTGGCGCAGTGCAGGATGTCCAGCACCGCCGTCAGGCCGGAGTCGAACACGCCGTCAAGGACCAGCACACTAACCCGCATGTCGGAAACGATATCGGATGTGTCGTTCCCGCCACTGCGGTGGGTGCCCGAGGAGGCCGTAGCTTTCTGGTCAGCGGCCGGGCGACGCCCGGCGGATGATGCAGATGACGGAGATTGGAGCACCCATGTCGAAGCTCGGATTCCTGGTCCGGTTGGAGGCCAAGCCCGAAGGCGCCGAGGCAGTCGGCCAGTTGCTGCGGGACGCGGTGGAACTGGCCCGCGCCGAGGAGGGCACCGTCAGCTGGTACTCCTTCCAGGAGAGCCCGACCGTCTTCGGCGTCTTCGACACCTTCGACGACGAGGACGGCCGCGAGGCCCACCTCAACGGGCGGATCGCCGACGCCCTTCGGGGGATCGCCCCCACGCTGCTGGCGGCGACTCCCGAGATCAAGCGCACCACCATCCTCGCCATCAAGTAGCGCGCGGGATCGGATACGCTCGGCCTCTTGATCGGCCATCACACAGGGATCAGCTATCTGGGGGCAGGGGGGTCGTCATGGAGACGGATCTGGTCGAGGTGACGTCGGCGGACGAACTGAGGGAGCTGCTGGGGGAGATCACGCCGGCGGCAGCCGACAAGGTGCGGCACGGCCTGCACGAGTACGACAAGGCGTGGCTGGCCGCGTCGCCGTTCTGCCTGGTTTCCACCTCGGCGGCCGACGGCAGTTGCGACACCTCGCCGAAGGGCGATCCGGCCGGCTTCACCCTGGTCCTGGACGACACCACGATCGCCATCCCCGAGCGGCCCGGCAACCGGCGCGCCGACGGGTTCCACAACATCCTCAGCAATCCGCGGGTCGGCCTGCTCTTCATGATCCCAGGCCGCCCCGACACCCTGCGGATCAACGGCCGGGCCCGGATCCTGCGGGATGCGCCGTTCTTCGACCGGATGGTGGTCAAGGGCCACCGTCCCAAAGTGGCGCTGCTGGTGGAGATCGAGGAGGTCTTCTACCACTGCCCCAAGGCCCTGCTGCGCGGCGGCCTGTGGAAGGCGGAGAGCTGGCACCCGGAGGCCGCGCCGTCCCGTGCGCAGATCGCCAAACTCCTGGAGCAACGCCCGGAGGCACTGCGGGAGTTGGAGGAGTACTACGGCGCCCGGTACGGCGAGCAGCTGTACAGCGGTTCCTGACGGACCGTCAGGATCTGTCAGGCGTCAAGAACCGCCGCCACCGCCTCGATCTCCACCAACTGGTCGCTGTAGCCGAGCACCGTGACGCCCATCAGGGTGCTCGGCACATCGTGGTCGCCGAAGGCGTCCCGCACCACCGCCCAGGCGGTCACCAGGTCCTGCTGCCGGCTGGAGGCCACCAGCACCCGGGTGCTGATCACATCCTCCATCGTCGCCCCGGCATCGCCCAGCGCGGTCCGCAGGTTGGCCACGGCCTGCGCGGCCTGGCCGGCGTAGTCGCCGACCGCCACGGTCGCCCCGGTCGCGTCCAGCGGGCAGGCGCCGGCGAGGAAGATCAGTCGCGCCTCGGCCGGCGCGGTGGCCGCGTAGGCGTACTCGGCGACGTCGGACAGCGAGGCGGAACGGATCAGGGAGACGGCGCGCGGCACGGACGGTCCTTCCGAGGAGCGGAGCGGCTGGCCCCGAAGGGCCCAGCGGGTCGCCGTCATCCTGCCAGCCGGCGTGGGCGCGGGCACCTGGTTTTCGCGCGGACCGGGCGCTCAGGGAACGGCAAGTCCCAGGTGCTGCTGGAGTGCTGAGGTGCCGTCAGCGGTGAGCCGCACGGCCCGGGAGGTTCCGATGCGCTGCAGCCAGCCGGTGTCGAGTGCGTGGCGGCAGAGCGCGGCACCCACCGAGCCGGCCAGGTGCGGGCGGCGCTCCGTCCAGTCGATGCACGGGCGCACGGCGGGGCGGCGGGAGCGGGCGGGCCCGGCGGGGGAGGGGACGCCGAGCTCGGCCAGCCAGGCCTCGCCGGTCGGCGTCAGCGCCAGGCCGCGAGTCCAGTCGAGCAGACCGCGTTCCGTCATCGCGTCCATGATCGCCACGCCCAGGGTGCCGGCCAGATGGTCGTAGCAGGTGCGGGCCCGGGCCAGCGCGCGCCGGCGGGAGTCGCCGGACAGCGTGCCGGGCGCCGGCGACGCGGGAGCCGCCGGATCGGCCCGCTCGGCGAGCAGCTCGACCAGCTCCGCCGCCGCCGGATCGGCCAGTTGCAGATACCGGTGCCTGCCCTGTCGGGCCTCGGCCAGCAGGCCGCCGTCGACCAGCGCGTTCAGCTGCTCGGTCGCGGTGGAACGGGCGACGCCGGCCTGCCGGGCCAACTCACCGGCCGTCCACGCCCGGCCGTCCAGCAGTGCCAGGCAGAACGCCGCCCTGGTCGGCTCGGCCAGCAGCGCCGCGAGCGCGGCCAGCCGCCGTGCGTCGACGGGCTGCGCCGCGGATCGCGGGCTCTGGGTGTGCTCCATGCCGCCCATCATGGCCCAGTGACTGTTCGGCCCGCCCCGAACAACGGCACGCCTACGGTCGCCGCATGACAGTCACGCAGCGGTTGGATGGCGCAGTGCGGCCGAGCCACCAGACGATCACCCCGAGCATCCTGTACTTCGGCACGCCCGTCGTGCTGCTCACCACCGAGAACCCCGACGGCTCGTTCAACCTGGCGCCGATCTCGTCGGCCTGGGCGCTCGGCCAGGTGGTGGTGCTGGGCCTGAGCACGGACGGGCAGACCGGCGCCAATCTGGCGGCTCGAC
This sequence comes from Kitasatospora sp. GP30, assembly GCF_029892145.1. Classification (NCBI taxonomy): domain Bacteria; kingdom Bacillati; phylum Actinomycetota; class Actinomycetes; order Kitasatosporales; family Streptomycetaceae; genus Kitasatospora; species Kitasatospora sp. GP30. Next base: position 15,809 of record NZ_JARZAH010000025.1, on the reverse strand, counting down.
CGGAGCTGGTGATCAGCCTGCCCGAGCCGCACCAGTGGCCGCAGGTGGAGCGGCTCGGCGACCTCACCGGCAGGGCGGAACCGCGCACCCACCCGCGCCGGGTCTTCCAGTACGAGCCCGACAAGTTCGCGGCGGGCGGCTGGCACCCGCAGCCGTCGGTGGCGGTGCGCCCGCCCCGGGTGGCGCAGTGCCCGCTGCAACTCGAAGCCTGCGCGCAGCGGGTCGGCACCGACGCCGCCGGTGACTTCCTGATCGTGGAGGCCCGGGTGCTCAAGGTGCATGCGGACCCCCGCCTGGTGGTGCCCGGAACCCAGCACATCGAACCGGGTGCCTGGAGCCCACTGATCTACAGCTTCAGGCACTACTTCGGCCTCGGCCCGGAACGAGGCTTCGCCGACATCTCCGAGACCCCGCGCGGTCGCGAGTAGCGCGTCACGAGCGCCGCGGCGGCCTACCATCAGGAAAAGGGGGCCGCGGCGGCCGTGAGCGACCGGTGCGGCCCAGGCACCGCACCGCACCGCGAGAGCGCACGCAGCGATGGTTCTGTTCGTCGGCACCTCGGGCTGGCAGTACGACGACTGGCGCGGCGTCCTCTACGAACCGGGGACACCGCGCCGGCAGTGGCTTGCGCGGTACGCCGAGCACTTCAGCACCGTCGAGAACAACGCCGCCTTCTACCGGCTGCCGCCACCCGACACCTTCGCCGACTGGCGCGACCGGACACCGCCAGGCTTCCGGATGGCGGTCAAGGCGAGCCGCTACCTCACCCACATCAAGCGGCTGCACGATCCCGCCGAGCCCGTCCAGCGGCTCTGCGCCGCCGTGGCCGGCCTGGGTGACCGGCTCGGACCGATCCTGCTGCAGCTGCCGCCCACCCTGCGGGCCGACCCCGGGCTGCTGGACGGCTGCCTGGGCTGCTTCCCGCCGCGGCTGCGGGTGGCTGTCGAGCCGCGCCACCAGTCGTGGTGGACCCGGGAGGTCCGCTCCGTGCTGACCAGGCACAATGCGGCACTGTGCTGGGCCGACCGCCGGTCCCGCCCGGTCACTCCGCTGTGGCGCACCGCCGACTGGGGCTATCTGCGCTTCCATGAGGGCCTGGCGCACCCGTTCCCCCGGTACGGTAAGCAAGCGCTCGGTCACTGGGCGGCGCGGGTCACCGAGACCTGGCCGAACACCGCCGACGTCCACGCCTACTTCAACAACGACCTCGGCGGAGCCGCCGTGCTCGACGCCACCGCCTTCGCGGCGATCGCCGCCCGCACGGGCCGCACGGTCGCCCCCGTCCCCATCCTTACGACCCGGTGAGGTACCCGTGATCCGCAACCGAGTGATCGTCTCCGGCCAGGTGCAGGGAGTGTTCTTCCGCGACAGCTGCCGCGTGCTGGCCGAGGAGAACAGCGTGAACGGCTGGATCCGCAACCTGTCCGACGGCACCGTGGAGGCCGTCTTCGAGGGGCCGCCGGCCGGCGTCGCCCAGCTGCTCCGGTGGAGCCACCACGGCCCGGAGGGCGCGGTGGTGGAGCACGTCAGCCAGCACGAGGAGACGCCCGAGGGGTTGACCTCCTTCGAGGTGCGGTGATCCCGTCCGAAGGACGGCCGCGCCGAGCCATGTGGTGCGGGTACGGATGACGTTTGGTGACGCGGTGTCATCCGGGCGGCCGCGCTGAGTTGTCGTTCGGCGGTCATCCGGCTTGCCTGGTGCTAGCTCTGCTGCTGCGTCAGTGGTGGAGCCGGCACCATCCTCCACCCCTTGAGGGAGCAAGCATGCCCGCACCACGTCGTCTGGCGCTCACTGCCTCGGTCGCCCTGCTGGCGGCCCTCGGCAGCGCGGCCCCCGCACTCGCGGCTCCGACCCGCCCGGCCACTGGGACCCACCCGGCCACCGCTGCCGACCCGGCCGCGTTGACCCACCCGGCCGTCCAGCAGCTCACGGCGCTCCTCGGCCTCCCGCCGCTCGTGCAGCACCTCACCGTCCACGGGCACCAGACCAAGCCGCGGATCCCGAGTTCGGCACCCGCCCACCTGGTCGGACCGCACGGTGAGGCGCCGGCCAACCAGAACTACAGCGCCAACTGGGCCGGTTACGTCGCCAACGCCAACAGCGGCACCGGCCCGTACAAGACCGTGAGTGCGAACTGGACCGCGCCGACGGCCACCTGCACCAGCCAGGACACCTACTCGTCCTTCTGGGTCGGCCTGGACGGCGACGGCAGCAACACCGTCGAGCAGACCGGCACCTCGGCGGACTGCTCGGGCGGATCGCCGGTCTACTACGCCTGGTACGAGATGTACCCGGCCTACCCCGTGCAGCTCCCCGACCAGGTGCGGCCCGGCGACCAACTCAGCGCGAGCGTCGTCACCGACGGTTCGGGCAGCTTCACGCTCAAGATCAGCGACTCCACCCAGGGCTGGACCGAGAGCACCAGCCAGCAGCTCGCCGGGGCCCAGCTGGCCTCCGCCGAGGTGATCGCCGAGGCGCCGAGCAGCAACGCCGGGGTGCTGCCGCTGACCGACTTCGGCGCCGTCCAGTTCAGCGGGGCCAGCGTCAACGGCGGCTCGCTGACGGCCGCCAAACCGGAGAAGGTCGACATGGCCGCCAACGGCGTGCTCAAGGCCGCCACCTCGGACCTGTCCGGCGGCGCCGACTTCTCGGTGGCCTGGAAGAACGCCTGAACGTGCTCCACCCGCTGACTGGTTGAGCTGCCGATGCGGCGCCGGGGCACGAACGACCGTGCCCCGGCGCCGCGTTGCGGGCGTTCGGCGAGGATCAGCTGTTGCTCAGCTTCTCGGCCTGGTACATGCCGCACGGCGCCGTCTGGAAGTAGCCGGCGGAGACCCAGTACCCCGACGGGATCGGCGAGTTCGCGCAGGCGGTGATGCCGTTGTAGACGGTGCTGAGGCTCCCGCCCAGGTACTGGCCGCAGCTGTTGACCGTGTAGTTGCCGGTGATCACGTAGTTGGCCGGGATCGGCGAGTTGCCGCAGAACTGCATGCCGTTGTAGGCGGCGGTGAGGTTGGCGGCCTGGTAGATGCCGCAGGCCCCGAGCGTGTAGTTGGACGTGATCACATATCCTGACGGGATCGGCGAGTTGCCGCAGATCTGGATGCCGTTGGAGACGGTCCTGATCACCTCGCTGTAGTACTGGCCGCACGGCCCGCTGGGACTCTCCGAGGTGATCACGTAGTTGCCGGGGATCGCCCCGTTGCCGTTCCCGCAGATGGTGATGCCGCTGTACGGCGTGTTGAGCGTGCCGCCCTGGTAGCTGCCGCAGTTGTTGGTGGTGTAGTCGGCGGTGAGCACATAGCCCGACGGGACCGGCGAGTTGTCGCAGATCTGGATGCCGTTGTACGGGAGCTGGATGGTCTCGGTGAGGTAGCCGCCGGTACAGGTGTTGGTGAGTGTCTCCGAGGTGATCACATAGCCGGTCGGCACCGGTTGGCTGCCGCACACCGTGGCCGCCTGTGCGGTGGCGCCGAACCAGACGAGGCCGCCGGCCACCATGGCCAGTACGGCGACCAGCCGGCCCAGCCAAATTCCTGCGAACTTCATGGGTCCCCACTTCTCTCGTCCCGGTCCGGGCGGACCGAGCATGACCTGCCGTCATGGCCGTGCGGTCACGGCTGTCCGGCTCGGCCACCACACTGGGGCGGCGCGGTGCGGCAGCCAACAGCCGCCGCGGATGGACAAACAATCGTGGAAAATCCGCCGCCGCTGACCCGCCGCACCACCCGGTTGGCCCGGGCCGGTCAGGGGCTGGTGCTCGCCCAACCCTGGTTGGCGTCCACGGTCGCCAGCGGGGCGACGGAGGTGCCGCCGGCGGTGCCGAAGCTGACACAGGTCGGGGTCGCCGTGTCGAGCACGACCAGCGGGTTGCGGGGACCGGTGTCGAGCTTGGCGAAGAGCAGCACGGTGCCGCCGACTGCCTGGGCCGGGTCGCCAGGGTTGACGGTCACCGGGTGCCGCCAGACCCACTCGCCCCAGGTGATGGTGGTCGGCACCTCGTCGGTGCCTCCGGTGGGGCTGGCGAGTTGGGCGTACACCTGCCCGGTGTAGGCCTGGGCGTACTGGTAGACCCAGTGGGTGCGCGCCTGGCAGCCGGAGCCCTGGGCGGGCCACGCCGGCGGTGAGGGGGCGGGGACGATCACGACGGAGGGCATCGGCGTCGGCCGGGGGGTGGCCGCGGCTGCCGCCCCCCGGGTGGAGTGGCCCGGCAGCGCGGCGCCCACCGGGATGCCGACGGCCAGCCCCACCGTCAGGGCCGCCAGCATCCGCAGGCGCGGGGGCGGTGTCGGCAGCCCGCGACGCGGCGCGGCAGGTGGTGGTGGCGGCTCGGCGAGGGGCTGCGAGGGTGCGGGGCCGGCGGGAACCGGGGTGGGGTCCTGGGGTGCCGGGTCCGGGGCGGCCGCCTGCGCGATGGCTGCCTGGGTCGCCTCCCAGCGCTCCCGCCACCGGGCCGTCTCGCTGTGTCCGCAGGCGTGCACGAAGGCCTCGACCGTCGGCCAGGTCGGGAACTCCACGCCGCCGGCCGCCTCGGAGAGCGCGGAGATGGAGCGGTGGGCCCGCCGGCTCATGGTGGCGAAGGTGGGGTTCCCGGCGCTTTCACGGGCGGCCCGCAGTAGTGCGGCGAACTCGGCCACCGGGCCGCCAGACATGTCCAAGTCTCGCTGTCTACGGCCCATTTGTGCCCTTTCCGGTCGGATTTCGTGTGCCGGGGCGTACTCTGGCACATCCGAAGGCCGGGCGGAGCAGCGCTTTTCGGCCGACTGGCGGCCGTAGCGCCGGAACGGGGGAGAAAGTCCGACGGCTTAGGCGAGCAGCTTCTCCTTGGCCTTCTGGTACTCCTCCTCGGTGATGGCACCACTGCTCTTCAGGTCGGCCAGCTTGGCGAGTTGGTCAGCATGGCTCGGGGCGCCGCCACCTGCTCCGGTGCCGGCCGCGTCGCGGATGTAGGCCTGGAAGTCCGCCTCACTCCTCTTGGCCTGCTCGACATCGCGTTCACCCATGCTGTGCCCGCGGGCGATCAGGTACACCAGGACGCCCAGGAACGGCACGATGATCACGAAGAACACCCAGCCCGCCTTGCCCCAGCCCCTCAGGTCGTGGCTGCGGAAGATGTCCGTGATCACCTTGAAGAGCAGGAAGAGCCAGACGATCCAGAGGAAGAACTCCAGCATCGTCCAGAACAGATTGAGCAGCGGGTAGTTGTGCATCGTGGGCGCTCCCTCGCGGGCCGGACGAACGGTGCCGTCAGCGGTGCCGCCATGCGGGCGGGATGGGCGGCTGATCAGGGCAGCCGTATTCGCGAGCGTATGACCCGAAGATGCCTTCTGCCCGATTTGTTGCGCCATGGGGTGCCCTACCGGGGGCAGCGGGGCAGCATCAATGTCAGTGCCTGCTGGTAGCGATGAGTCCATGAGCACCATGAGTCCACTGCAGACCGAGCACGCGTCCCCGGAGGAGCTCGCCGTGCTCCGGGCGGCCTTCGCCGTCGACGACGGCGGCGAGTCGGCCCTGGGCTGGGCGGCGGTGCACGCCTTCGAGGCGGAGCACGGCATCGTGCTGCCCGAGCCGTACCGGACCTTCGTCGCGGAGATCACCGACGGCTCCTACCAGGGGCCGCCGGACTACGGGTTGCTGGGCCTGGCCGAGCTGCCCCGCGACTGGGGTGACGACCGGCCGGAGCGGGTCCTGCGCGAGCCCTTCCCGCTGACCGGGCAGTGGTTGTGGGAGGTCGATCCGCGGCCGGAGGAGGAGCTGGAGCCGGTACTCGACCGGGTCTTCGACCATGGCTCGATCGTGCTGGGCACCGACGGCTGCGGCATGTACTGGCACCTGGTGGTCAGCGGCCCGCACCGGGGGCACGTCTGGTTCATCACTGGCGAAGGGGCGCTCCCGTTCGGCGCCGAGTTCGGATTCACCAGCGCCGAGCCGGGCTTCGCGGGCTGGGTGAAGCACTGGGCCGCCGACCAGGACTGGTTCGACGTCAGCTCGGCCGAGGACTGAGCGGACCGAGTGGACCGAGCGGACGGAGGGGGATGGGAGGGCCGAACGGCGGCCGGTGGAGCGTCAGTTCAGCGGCCGGTCCACCACCGCCAGCAGGTAGGACGCCTCGACGGCGATGTCCGCGCCACCCGACCGGTTCCACTCGGTGAAGACGGCGGCCAGGTCGTGGTGGAGCGCGGTCCAGCCGCTGTCGGCGGTCAGGCGGGCCCGTTCGGCCTGCAGGTGGCCCGCCGTGCGGACCCAGAACTCGGCCGCCGCGACCGGTGACGGGAACTCGAAGCGCACCTGCTCGACGGTGCCCGACACCGCCAGCGGCGCGAACAACTCGCGCAGCACGTCGAGGTCGCCCCAGCGGGTCGGCGGCTGACCACCGGGCGCCGGGGGCGGCAGATAGCGGGACGCCGCGCGGTTGGTGGCAGCCATGAAGCCGTCGGGCGTCCAGGCGGCCGAGACGATCCGTCCACCCGGCGCGCAGCATCGCAGCAGCGCGTCGGCCGCCTGCCGGGCGTCCGGGGCGTACATGGCACCGAAGACGGTGACCACGCGGTCGTAGTTGCCGCGCAGCCCGTCGGTGGCGGCCTGCTGCCAGGTGATCGGCAGCTGCTCGGCGCGGGCCCGCTCGGCCGCCAGCCCCAGCAGCTCGGGGGTCGGGTCGGCGCCGGTGGCCAGCGCACCGCGTCGGGCGGCGGCCAGCGCGGCGTTGCCGGTGCCGCAGCCGACGTCCAGCAGGGTGGTGCCGTCCGCCACCTCGGCCGCGGTGACCACCCGGTCCGCCACGGCGGTGAGGTGCCGCGCCATCGCGGGGTAGTCGCCGGCGGCCCAGGTCGAGGTCGAGGTGACGCTGGGCGGGGGAGTGTCGGTCACGGCGGTGCCCTTCTCGGTTGCTGCGGTCGGCCGGAGCCGAGCTTCCTATGGTCTGATGGTCCGTCGGTGGTACAAGAACTGGACCGGACCGGGGGGTGGGACGCGGATGCGGCACGGGATCGAGTACTGCCCGGTGTCGGTGGGGGCGGAGCTGGTCGGCGACCGGTGGACCCTGCTGGTGCTGCGCGAACTGCTGCTCGGCTCCCGCCGGTTCAACGACATCCACCGCGGGCTGCCCGGCATCAGCCGCACCCTGCTGTCGGCACGGCTGCGGCGGATGCGCGCGCACGGGCTGGTGGAGCGCGAGCTCGACGGCGGCGGGCGGCCCGAGTACCGGCTGAGCCGGGCGGGGGCGGAGCTGGAGCCGGTGGTCTGGCAGCTCGGCGAGTGGGCCCGGCGCTGGGCCTTCGGCGACCCGGAGGCCGAACAGCTCGACGGTGGTTGGCTGTTGTGGCGGCTGGGGCAGTTCGTCAAGGTCGCCGCGCTGCCCGTGCGGCGGGTGGTGGTGGAGTTCGCCTTCCACGACCCGGACGAGCTGGGCTGGTTGGTGCTGGCGCCGGGCGAGGTGAGCGCCTGCCGACGGCACCCGGGCTATGAGGTCGACGTCTGGGTGACGGCCGACCAGGCCGAGTTCCACCGCGTCGTCGCCGGCACCGGCACCCTGGCCGCCGCGCGGCGCTCGGGCCTGCTGGAGCTCGCCGGCGAACCGGGTCTGGTGGCCGCCTTCCCGGACTGGTTCGCCTGGCGGGACGGCGGTTGAGCTGACCGCCCGCGGCACGGCTCCGCAGTTCGGCGGCCTGGCCGACGGCCGCCGGCGCAACGCGGAGGGACATCAACTCCTAGGCGAGCGCGCCTACTTGGCGGTCCGGGTGACGAGTGTCACGCCTAGGTTCAAGCCAACCTTGTCTGGATCCTTCACTTCTCGTCCTCGCGCTCTTCATTCTGACGATGTGTCAGGTACGGTGAGTTAGTGAAATATCACATTGCAACGGCGTCGGAGTCTCCGATGTCGTGCGCCGCTCGGTGCCCACTGCTCCGGCGGTCCGCAACTCCCCAATCCCGAAAGGACGATCCCATGTCCCGATCCCTGCTGCTCGCCGTCGGCGCGGCGAGTCTCGCGCTGCTCGGCGCGGCGCCCGCGCAGGCGGCCACCGCGCACCCGGCCACCGTCTCCCCGGCGGCGGCCGGGCAGCCGGTGTGCGCCACCGGCATGCAGTCCGGGCTGGCCACCACGGTGTGCGCCACGGTCTCCGGCGACAGCGTCTCCGTCACCGGTCAGATCGCGCTGGCCGGTCCGCCGAGCGACCCCGCCGGGGCCGGCCCGACCGGCCCCGGCCCCACCGGCCCCGGCCCCAGCGGTCCGGGCTCCGGCGGCTTGCCGGTCCAGCAGCTGGACACCCGGCTGGCCGCCGACGTGGCCGGCGGCGCGAACCTGGACGCCCTCCCGCAGAGCGTGCCCTTCACCGCCTCCACCGTGGTGCTCGGCCCGCTCGACACCACCGCGCCGTGCGGCTCGACGGTGCACGCGAGCCTCGCCGTCTCTTCCTACCCGTGGGCCGCCGCGCCGGTCACCGTGGACGTCTCGGTCGCCTGCTGACCCGCACCTGACGCGGCGTCGCCAGCCGCCGAAGGGCCCCGCCGCACCCGGTGGAAGCGGGTGCGGCGGGGCCCGACACGACGGTACTCCGGCTGGTCGTCATGCGCACCACCAGTGCCCGGCCGTACCACTTCCGGCGGGCCCGGTTCCAATTGGCTCCGTCCAGCTGATGGTTCATAAGATGCGCGCCGTGATGATCACCCGACGACGATTGCCGGGCCGTCCAGCCGCGTTGCTGACAGCCCTGCTGACCATGGCCTTCGCCACCCTGGGCGTGCTGCCCGCGCAGGCCGACAGCCCGAGCCCCAGCCCCACGGAGCAGACCGCGGGCGGCGACGACGCCCCCAAGGTGGACCTGATCCTGGACGTCAGCGGATCCATGGGAATCGCCGACATCGACGGCCGCAGCCGGATATCGGTCGCCCAGCAGTCCATCGACGACGTCATCGACGCCCTGCCGCCGGAGGCCGAGTTCGGCATCCGCACCCTGGGCGCCACCTACCCGGTCAGCGACAAGACGGACGGCTGCACCGACACCAAGGTGCTCTACCCGGTCGGCCACACCGACAAGGTGGAGGCCAAGACCGCCGTCGCCACCCTGCGCCCCACCGGCTGGACCCCGATCGGCCTGGCGCTGCGCGGCGCGGCCCAGGACCTGGGCACCGGCACGGCCACCCGCCGCGTGGTGCTCGTCACCGACGGCGAGGACGACTGCGCCCCGCCGGACCCGTGCGACGTGGCCCGCGAACTCGCCGCCCAGGGCACCCATCTGGTGGTCGACACGCTCGGCCTGGCCCATGACGACAAGGTCCGCCAGCAGCTGCTCTGCATCGCCAACGCCACCGGCGGCACCTACACCGACGTGCACAGCCAGCAGCAGCTGACCGAGCGGCTGAAGCAGTCGGTCCAGCACTCCGACAACAGCTACCGCGCCACCCCGGCGAACGTCACCGGCACCGACCAGTGCGCCACCGCCCCGCTGCTCTCGCCCGGCGTCTACGCCGACCGCGAGAAGTTCTCCGAGCACCGGGTCTACCGGGTGCCGGTGAAGAGCGGCCAGGAGCTGCGCGCCTCGGTGAGCGTCACCCCCGACCGCGCCGTGGCCCGCGACTACGGCGTGCTGCTGCAGGCCACCGACGGCAGCGGCCAGGAACTGGTGCGCGGCACGGACGCGGGCAGCGGGCGCACCGATGTCGCCGCCACGGGCCTGCGCTGGTCCGCGACCCGGAGCGCCTCGCCGACCGCCTCGGCGACCGGCACCACCGGCGTCGCCAGTGGTGACCAGGTGGTCTGCCTGGTGGTCAGCAACTCCTTCGCCGGCCAGCCGGGCGTGCAGACCGACCCCGGACTGCCGCTGGAGCTGACCGTGGACGTCAAGGCGGCCTCGCCCGCCCCCGACGGCCCGGCGCTCGGGCTCGGCCGCGGTTGGATCATGCTGCTGGTGCTGACCGGCGCCGGACTGGTCTGCGGGCTGCTCTGGGGCTGGATCGCACGCTGGCGGATCCGGATCTGGCAGGAGAACTGACGATGCGTAGGACTCGTACTCTGCTGGCCGGCCTGCTGGCCGCCGGCGCCGCCCTGACCGGCGTCGTCACCGCGGCCCCGGCGGCCGTCGCCGACACGCCGGCGCCCACGGCCTCCGCGTCGGCCTCCGGCTCGGCCGCCCCGGTCACCACCTCCGGCACCTCGTTCCTGACCGCGACCACCCTGGCGTCCGGCCAGGACGCCGTCGTGACCGGCTCCACCGGCGACTACCTGTACTGGGCGTTCGGCGCCTCGGCCGGGCAGACCGACACCGTCACGGTGAACGTCACGCTGCCGCAGGCCTCCGACCGGCACGGCCCGCAGACCTGGACGGTGGACCTCTTCGACGGCCTGCGCCGCCGCCAGGCCTGCACCGCCGGCCCGCAGACCGGCACCGCCGACCAGAACACCGGCTCCCTGTCGCTGAGTTGCACGCTGCGGCAGATCCGCTCCTGGGCCGAGCCGTGGTCCGGCGACCCGCTCCCGGGCAGCTACTACGTGCGGCTCTCGGTCACCGACGTGCCGCAGAACGACCTCGGGCTGGCCACCCAGGTGCGGGTGCACGTCAGCGGCAAGGGCGGCGTGGACGACGCCCAGCCGGAGGGCGGCAGCCTCAAGGCGCCGCTGGTGCCGCCGGTCAACCCCGGTGCCACCGGCGCCCCGACGGCCGCCGCCACCCCGAGCGCGTCGGCCGCCCCGTCGCCGGGCGGTGCCACCATCGCGGCGCCGGCCGCCGTCAAGTCCCACTGGTACACCGACCTGTTCTCCGGTTGGAACGACCGCTGGTTCTGGACCCTCGGCGGCGCCGCGCTGGCCTCGCTGGCCGGCGTCGGCGGCTACACCCTGACCCGCCACCCGCGCGGTCACCGGCGCACCGTGGAACGGACGGTCACCCGGGTGTATGAGAGCGAACGGGCCTGACGGACCGCCACGGATGGGCTCGGCGCCGTACGGTGCCGGGCCCATCGTCGTTCCGCTGCTCAAAGGGCGTACTGGGCCAGGCCGTGCCCCAGCGACCAGTCGATCGACTGGTTCTCGGTGAGGGTGACGAAGACATTGCGCGGCTCGGTCCCCGCGTACTCCTGGGTGAGCTCGGCGATCCGGCGGTAGAGGGCCTGCTTCTGGGCGGGGGTGCGGCCGGCGCGCAGGGTGATGGCGATGTAGACGACGCCCTCGTCACGGTGGACACCCAGGTAGTCGCCGACCCGCAGGGTGCCGCTGCTGCCGTCGTGGCTGGTCAGCACCTGGAAGTGGTCGTCGGCCGGGATGCCGATGGCTTCGATCAGTGCTTGGTGCACCGCGCGGCCCAGCGCGTCGAGACGTGCGGCGTCGGCGTGCAGGGCATCGATTCGAACGAACGGCATGGCAAGGCCCCCAGGGGTCAGTCGGCTTCCTCCTCAGCAGTGTACATACCAGTAGGTACAGGAGGTTTCGGGGTGGTCGGCGTCCGGTCGACCGACAGGCCGAGGCAGCTCCAGCTCAGCTGGCGGGGGCCGCTGGGCGGCGGGGCGGGGTGGTAAGTCCCGTCGGAGACCGAGAGGTTGACGATCAGATAGGCCTGCCAGGCCGGCCCGACCCCGGTGCCGTCCCGGAAGACCGTGGTGCCGTTGACCGACCAGTCGACGGAGCCCGCGCCCAGCGTGACCGTCAGGTCGAGCTGGGCGCCCGGTGCGACGCCGGCCGAACTGCCGTCCCAGTAGTGGTAGGCGTCGTGGACGTGGTTGGAGAGCTCCAGGAGTCCCGGGTGGTCGGGGTGGTACTCGAAGACGTCGACCTCGTTGCCGCCGTCCCGCCAGGTCCAGATCGCCGGCCAGGCCCCGAGGCCGGTGGGCAGGACGACGCGGGTGCTGAGCACGTCGCCGGTCTGCACCTGGAACCCGTCCGGACTGCCCTCGGTGGTCAGCAGGTTGCAGCTCCACAGGCCGCCGAAGAACCGGCGGGTCGCGGTGAACCGGCCGCCGGGGCAGTAGGAGCGGTTGAGCAGGTCGAGTTTGTGGTCGCCGAGGTTGGTGGGCCCCATGTTCGGATAGGCGCTGGTCCGACCCGCCGTCCACTGCTCCGGCGAACCGAAGTCCGCCTCGAAGACCACTGCCATGGGTCGCGCCACCCTCTCCGGAAAACCGTTGCACGGTGTGGTTTCCCGGGCGCGGTGCGTGAAAACCGTTCGCCGTGCCGACTGCGTGAGAAGTCGGCGAACGATCCGTCAGGCGCGGTCCTGGAGGGTGTGCGCCCGCAGCGCCGCCAGTAGCGGCAGGATGTCCTCCCCGGTGTCGCTCTGACTGACCGCCACGATCGCCGACATCACGGTGCGGCCGATGTGGCCGGCCGCCGCCGGACTGCTGTCGGCGGTGTCGCCCCACACCTCCAGGGCGTCGCCGAGCACCTCGCTCAGCCGGTAGATCGCGTTGTCCCGCATCCGCTCGGTCAGCTCCGGCATCTCCTCGGGCGCGGCGGTGCCACCGCTGAAGGCGATGGTCAGCAGCGCGCGCAGGGTGCGGTGGCCGTAGTCGGCGAGCAGGACGGGCAGCGGCTGCTCGTACTCCTCGGCGGCGCCGAGCGCCTCCAGGGCCTGGTCGTCATGGCGCCAGGAGGCCTCCAGGGCCGCCAGGGCGCGCAGGGTCTCGTCCCGGGTCAGTTCCATTCCGTCGTCCGTCATGCCTCGCTCCCCATCTCACTGTCCGTCATGCTTCGCAACGGTACGCACTTGTCGGGTCGATGGGGGTGGAAAGTCGGCCGGGTCACCGTTGAGCGTGACGTCTACGGCCGGGTTGGGGGCAATGCTGTCGAATCGGGCCTATCCTTGGGCCGACTCGTGCTGATGGACGGTCAGCTCCGATGGCCGGGCAGGTGTACGAGTTGGGGTGTGTTTCACCAGACGTTCACTCAAGTTTACGAATACTTGGGTTCAACGCGGGTAGATCGCGCGCCAGCATCATGTGTCATGACGATTTGGGGAACCAGCCGGCTCCGCCGGAACGGCACCGGGGTGCGCCCGCGGTCGGTCGCGGCGGGCCTGGCCGCCGCGCTGGCGGCGGCCGCACTGGTCGGCAGCACCGCCGGCCCGGCAGCGGCGAACTCGCACGACTTCCACACACCGAAGATCAAGCACGTGTGGACCATCATGCTGGAGAACAAGTCCTACGAGGCTTCGTTCACCGGTCTCAACCAGAACAGCTACCTGTGGAAGACGCTGCCGCAGTACGGCGAGCTGCTCCGCCAGTACTACGGCACCGGCCACTACAGCCTGGACAACTACATCAGCGCGGTCAGCGGCCAGGCGCCCGCCCCCGCCACCCAGAACGACTGCCCGCAGTACACCAACGTCGCCCCGGGCACCCCCGCGGCCGACGGCCAGGTGCACGCCAACTCGGGCTGCGTCTACCCCGACTCGGTGGGCACGCTCTTCAACCAGCTGGATGCCAAGCACCTCAGCTGGAAGGCCTACATGCAGGACATGGGCAACACCGACGGCCGTGAGGACCCGTACCACTGCGGCATCCCGGGCGACCCGTCCGGCGCCGGCGTGGCGGACCCGGGCGGCGCCACCGCCCAGGACCAGTACGTGCCCAAGCACAACCCGGCCGCCTGGTTCCACTCGATCATCGACCACCCCAACGACTGCGCCAACGTCGTCCCGCTGAACGGCCGCGCCGCGCAGCCGGGCCACGACGCGATCAGCAGCCTGGCCGACGACCTGAAGAGCGAGAAGACCACCCCGGCCTTCTCCTGGATCACGCCCGACAACTGCTCGGACGCGCACGACTCCACCTGCAAGGGCGACAACCTCTCCGGGGACCCGAACAACCACCAGGGCGGCCTGTACGCCTCGGACCTGTTCCTGCAGAAGGTGATCCCCGAGATCATGGCCTCGCCGGCCTTCCAGGACGGCGGCCTGATCGACATCACCTTCGACGAGGCCTTCCCGCCCTACAAGCTGTACGGCAACTCCACCGCCGACTACCAGGGCAACTCCGACCCGAGCCTCAACACCCCGACCGACACCGCCCAGTCGGTCGTGGCCTGCTGCAACGAGCTGCCCGGCCCCAACGTCACCCAGCCCGGTGACCAGGCCTTCGGTCAGGACACCACCCCCGGTGGCGGCATCACCGGTTCGCTGCTGATCTCGCGCTACATCAAGCCGGGCACCATCAGCGACCAGCCGTACAACCACTACTCGTGGCTGCGCAGCATGGAGGACCTGTTCAAGATCGAGCACGGCGGCACCGACGGCCACGGCCACCTCGGCTACGCCGGCATGCCGGGCCTGCGCCCGTTCGGCCCGGACGTCTACAACAACCCGAGCGGCAAGGCCATGCAGCCCGCCGCGATGGGCAGCAACGGCGTCTACTCGGCCACCGCGACGGCGGCGAACAAGCAGTCGGCCGACGTCCAGCCCGACTTCACCGGGCCGAACGCGGCGACCGACAGCCTGAAGCCGGGAGCCGGCAAGTGAGTCTGAGCACCACCAGCCGGAGCCGCGCCCACCACGGGCGCGGCTTCGGCCGCGGCCGGGCGGCCGCTCTGCTGCTGGTCCTGGCCGGACTGACGGCGTCCTGCGGCGGCCAGAACACGCCGCAGAACCTCGGCGCGGTGCCGATCCCGAGCACCCCCGCCTCGGCGGCGCCGGTCACCGCCGGCCCCGGGCACGCCCAACTGGTCGCCATCGGCGACCCCGTCCACCTCGACCTGGGCAGCCAGCAGGGCCAGATCACCGCCACCGGGCCCGACTTGGCGGTCACCGGCCCCGCGGCGGGCGGCAAGCCGCCGGAGCAGTCCAAGGGCACCGTCACCGTGGTGCTCAAGGTCGCCGACGGCAGCCGCTCGCTGGACCCCGCCGACCTGAGCGCCACCGACGAACTCGGCAAGCCGATCGCCCTCGCCGCCGACGCCGCCGCTGTCACCGCCACCCCCGGGCACGACGCCACCCTGCACCTGTCCGGCACCTTCGCCGCCGGGCACGCCACGCTCAGCTGGAACGCCGCCGGCAAGCCGCTCGCCACCTGGGACTTCGAGGTCGAGCTGGACTGAGCAGGTCGCGACAGCTGGCGGTGCGTCAGGTGTTCGTGTGCGGCCGGTAGGGTGGAGTCGCCACGATGGCGATGCGACCTTCCGGGAGGGGAAATCATGGCGGTCCTGCTGATAGGGCTGGGCTTCTTCATGGCGGTGCTGCTGCTGGCGGCACTGCGCCCGGCCCTGCGGCCGGAAGCGGGGCCGGCCGGGCTGCTGCAGGCCGTCGGTGGCGTGCTGCTGGTGGCCGCCGTGGGCGTCTGGGTCTACCTGCGGCTCGGCGACCTCGCCCCGCTCGGCGACGTCGGCCGGCCCACCGAGCTCTACCAGGCCGGGCTCGGCTCGGGCCTGGGCCTCGCCGTGGTGGTCGCGGCCTGGTGGCGCCGCGAGCAGCAGGGCGAACCGGGGGAGTAACAGGGCGAACCGGGGGTGTAGCAGCGGCACTTGCGGGATGCTCCTATGGATGTCAAGCGGCTTCAGTGAGGTCGCTTTGAGTGGTTTGGTGGCTGGTGTCGGAGCGCATCGATCGCTGCAGGACGCGGTAGACCTCGCGGGCGATGTGGCGTTTCAGGCAGCGCATGATGTCCTTCTTGGCGAGGCCTTCGGTCGTGCGCCGTTCGACGTAGGCGCGGGTGCGTTCGTCCCAGCGCATGCGGGACACGACGATCGTGTGCAGGGCGTGGTTGGCGGCGCGGTCGCCGCCGCGGTTGAGCCGGTAGCGGTCCCGTCGCCCGGACGAGGCGGGTATGGGCGCGACGCCGCACAGGTGCGCGAACGCGGCCTCGGAGTGCAGCCGGTCGGGGTTGTCTCCGG